>RFIR01000250.1 GCA_003695135.1 Alphaproteobacteria bacterium
CCGGCCTCGAGCGCCAGCCGCCTGATGATTCCGCTGATTGCGGCATAATCCATTTACCGATCCTTCCCTTCCGGCGCGTAAGGTTGCCTCGCTGGTGCGGGCGTGCTCGACGGCGGCAGTCTATATCTGGTATTCTGCCCTCTGTCTCGGCCAATGCGTCGCAGGTGGACGGGCCGGGTTGACGCGTGCGATCCGGAGGGTCGGGCAGGAAGGGGCAGGAACGGGCGGAAACATGTCCAGGATCAGGCAGGTCCCCTCGCTGGCCGGCGGTGCGGTGCGGCTTATCGAGGTGCTCAAGGCCACCATCGTGCACACGGTGCGCCATGACACCTCCAGTTCCGCGCTGGGCTTCATCTCGGCGCTGTTCAAGCCGCTGGCGCTGCTGGCGAGCTTCTATATCATTCTCAGTTTCACCCCGGCCCGGATGCTGGCCATCCGCGGCAACACCGTCACCTTCCTGCTGACCGGCATCTTCTGCTTCCTGATCCATACCGGCACCATCACCAAGGTGGCCAATGCGGTGCGCAAGTCGCGCAGCATGCTGCATCATGCGCCGGCGACGATCTTTCTCTACGTTCTCTCGCAGGCCTTCGGCGCGCTCTATCTGCATCTGTTTGCGGCGCTGACCATCATCGCCGTGGCCGAACTGTCCGGCTATCCTCTCGACATCCTCTCGCCGCGGGGGCTGGTGCTGCCCTACCTGCTGTCCTGGGCCAGCGGGCTGGGCGTGGGCATGATCCTGATGGCGATCGGCCACCGCGCCCCGACCGCGGCCGACGTGATCAGCACCGTCTATATCCGCGTGCAGTTCTTCACCTCGGGCAAGTTCTGGGCCGCCAATGTCATGCCGGCCTATCTGTCCGATTACGCGATCTGGAACCCGCTTTTGCATGTCATCGACCAGATGCGGGGCGCGGCCTTCCGCAACTACTTCCCCAAATTCACCACTATCACCTATCCCATCGCCTTCACCGCCATCGTGCTGGTGGTCGGCTTCATGACGGAGTTCTGGCTGCGCCGCAGCTTCAGCCTCAGCCAGACCAAGCGCTGAGACGGTCCGTGGCGCACGCCTCGCCGCAGGGCGGCATCGCCCCTTTCCTGCCGGTCTGAATCGACCTATCCTTGCCGCCACGAGGCAGGACGGGGCAGGGGAAGGAACGGCTGATGATCCGGGCACTGGTCAACTGGATCGCGATCATCGCGAGCCTCGTGGGTCTGATCGCGGCGGGCGTCTGGCTCTATCTCGAATACCGCTGGGCCGACTGGGCGCCGGTCGGGACCGAGGCCGAACAGCGCAAGGCTGCCTTCGTCAGCGGCCCGATCGGGCTGGAGGTGTTTCCGCTGAAATACGCCGCGGTGCTGGAAAAGCTCTCGGGCAAGGCATTCAAGCACCATCCCGACGATTCCCGCAGCGTGTGGGAGATCTACGGCTTTCTGCCCAATCCGAAGGCCAAGGGCGAACCGGTCTGCGAAGCCACTGCCGCGGACGAGCTGCCCTTCGGCTTCAACATCACCAATTACGTTCCGGTCCGCGCCATCCAGACCCCGGTGAAATTCGCCGGGCTGACCTGCGCGGCCTGCCATTCGGGGGTGATCCGCACCGAGAAGGGCGCCTCCGACATCATTCTCGGCATGGGCAATCCCGAGCTCGACGTGATCGGATTCTCCGAGGCGGTGCGCAACGCGATCCTCGACCCCGGCCTGACCGGCAAGGCCATTCTCGAGAAATATGCCGAACAATGCCCCGATGACGGGCAGGGTTTCCTGTTCGATCAGGTCGAGGCGGTTCTGCTCGATCAGTGGCTCAAGGGCTTGCGCGCCGAAATCGAGGCGGGGGTGAGGCAATACGGCCTGCCGCTCTGGCCGCATGGCGCCATGCCCTACGCACCCGACACCCCGCGCGAGGCGCTGGAGCCGGCCGGGCCCGGGCGGACCCGCCCGTTCCGTTCGGTGGTGCGGGTCGCGCTGGCACTGCCGGGGGCCGAGAACTACGCCTTTTCCAAGATCCCTTCGGTGTTCGAGCAGCGCCGCGACCTGCGGCCGCGTTCGCAATATGACGGCTCGATCAAGGATCCGGTGGTGCGCGCCTTCATCGCCGCCTATGCCTCGGGGGCGAGCCCGGTGGCGCTGGCCAAGCCCGAGGTGGCGCATTCGATCCGCTATGCCGCCGCCTTTACCGAGAGGCTGGGTATCGACACGCCGCTGCCGCGCATCGGCGACATCTTCCCCGATCTGCCCGAACCCGACCCGGCGGCGCTGGCCGAGGGTCTTGCCGCCTTCAAGGCCGACTGCGCCGGCTGCCACGGCTATCGCGATCCGCAGACGGGATACTGGGTGGCCGAAGGCGCCCGGCTGCACGATTTCGTGCCGGTGGACGAGATCGGCACCGATCCCGAGCGGGTGCGCTTTCCCAACGGCCCCTATCTGCCGCTGGCGCTGTGGACGGCGCTGCCGCAGGCGGGAAAGGGGCTGGAGCATCAGCGCGAACGTCTGGATCAGGCGCGCAACAGCGCGGTGGCGCGCCAGCGCATGGGCGAGGCGCTGCTGTGGTCGCAGCAGCGCGAAAGGCTCGACCGGGCCGCGCGCGAGTTCCGCCTCGGCCACCCCTTGTCCTTTGCCGAATGCTCGGGCGGAAACTGCAACTGTGCGGCCGAGCAGCCTCGGCCGGCGAACGCCCAGCCGCTGGGAACCGCGGCGCTCGATGCGTGTGCGCTGACCGCGCAGCTTGCCTATTTCAACAACCCGATCCCCTCGGTCTGGCTGCGCGCGCCCTATCTGCATAACGGCTCGGTCCCCACCCTGCGCCAGCTCCTCAATCTGGAGGACCGGCCGGACCGGTTCTGCCGCGGCAGGAACCGCTATGACCCGCAGGCGGTGGGGCTGGTCGCGCCGGCGCCAAAGGACGGGGTCTGCGCCGAGCCGACGCCCTTCCTCTTTGACACAACGCAGCGCGGCAATTCCAATCGCGGGCACGACTATCCCTATACCCGCGCCGAGGTGCTGGCCGATCCGGCAAGGGCCGAGCGGCTGGAGAAGATCCTGCTCTATATGCGGGGGATCTGAGCCATGCCGTCCCGGGCCGACATCGTCCTGCCGCTGGTGGCGCTGACCGCCGCCATCCTGTTCGTGGTGATCGGCGGGCTGATGTCGA
>RFIR01000251.1 GCA_003695135.1 Alphaproteobacteria bacterium
GCCTGAAGCTTGGCAAACTGGGCAGTGCCGATGAACTGGACACGCATGGAGATTCTCCATCACTTGTTACGCAACACAGCCTTCATGTAGCATTTACGACGAATGTGACCAAACTCCGCCGATACCGGACTGTGCGCAAGATCATGTTCGGGACAACAGGGCGCATGGCATCGCGGCGCGCTGCGGTTCAGGCTTCATGCCGATATCGGCTTGAAAGCGGCGGGAACAGGGCCCAAATGGTCTAGGCTGGGACGGAGCCCCCCCTGTCGCTGGCGATCCGGGACGGGGCGGCTTGCATAAAGGTAACAAGACATGAGCAGTTCAAATCCCTCGCGGCACCCGGTTCTTCCCCTGCGTGACATCGTGGTGTTCCCGCACATGGTGGTGCCGCTGTTCGTCGGGCGCGAAAAATCCGTGCGTGCGCTCGAGAACGTGATGCAGGAGGATCGGCAGATCCTGCTGTCGAGCCAACGTGACCCCTCGATCGACGAACCCGAAGAGGATGACATCTACCGCGTCGGCGTGCTGGCCAATGTGCTGCAGCTTCTCAAGCTGCCCGACGGCACCGTGAAGGTGCTGGTCGAGGGCCAGACGCGCGTGCGCATCGTGAACTTCGTCGAGAACGAGGCCTTCTTCGAGGCCGAGGTCGAAGCGGTTGAAGAGAGCTTGGGCGATCCCGACGCCGCGGCCGCGCTGGTGCGCGCCATTTCGGAGACGTTCGAGAAATACGCCAAGCTCAACAAGAACATCCCCGACGAGACCGTCGCCTCGGTCAGCGAGATCACCGACCCCTCGCGGCTGGCCGATACGGTCGCCGCGCATCTGGGCGTGAAGATCGAGGAGCGTCAGCAGCTGCTGGAGATTCCAACGGTCAGCGACCGGCTGGAGCGGATCTATGCGCTGATGCAGGGCGAGATGTCGGTTCTGCAGGTGGAAAAGCGCATCAAGAGCCGGGTCAAGAGCCAGATGGAGAAGACCCAGCGCGAATACTACCTCAACGAGCAGATGAAGGCGATCCAGCGCGAGCTGGGCGATGGCGAGGGCGGCAGCGACGAGGCCAACGAGTACGAGAAGCGCATCGAGGAGACCAAGCTGTCGGCCGAGGCGCGCGAGAAGGCGCTGGCCGAGCTGAAGAAGCTCAGGCAGATGTCGCCGATGTCGGCCGAGGCCACGGTGGTGCGCAACTATCTCGACTGGCTGCTGTCGATCCCCTGGGGCAAGAAGAGCCGGGTCAAGAAGGATCTCGCCCGCGCCGAGAGGATCCTCGATGCCGATCACTACGGGCTGGAGAAGGTCAAGGAGCGGATCATCGAGTATCTCGCCGTGCAGACCCGCTCGGACAAGCTGCGCGGACCGATCCTGTGCCTGGTGGGTCCCCCCGGCGTGGGCAAGACCTCGCTGGGCAAGTCGGTGGCGCGCGCGACGGGGCGCGAGTTCATCCGCATCAGCCTGGGCGGGGTGCGCGACGAGGCCGAGATCCGCGGTCACCGCCGGACCTATATCGGCTCGATGCCCGGCAAGATCATCCAGTCGATGAAGAAGGCCAAGACGGTCAACCCGCTGATCCTGCTCGACGAGATCGACAAGATGGGCCAGGATTTCCGCGGCGACCCGGCCTCGGCCATGCTCGAGGTGCTGGACCCCGAACAGAACAACACCTTCACCGATCACTATCTGGAGGTGGAGTACGACCTGTCCTCGGTGCTGTTCATTACCACCGCCAATACCTACAACATGCCGCGGCCGCTCCTGGACCGGATGGAGATCATCCCGATCTCGGGCTATACCGAGGTGGAGAAGCTGGAGATCGCCAAGCGGCATCTGCTGCCCAAGCAGCTGAAGGCGCACGGTCTGAAGCCGGCGGAATTCACGCTGACCGATGAGGCGCTGATCCGGATCATCCGCCGCTATACCCGCGAGGCCGGGGTGCGGAATCTCGAGCGCGAGCTGGCCAAGCTGTGCCGCAAGGCGGTGACCGAGATCATCAAGAAGAAGACCAGGACCGTCGAGGTAACCGTCGAGAGGCTGGAGGAGCTTCTGGGCGCGCCGCGCTTCAAGTTCGGCCTGGCCGAGGAAACCGATCAGGTCGGCGTGGTCACCGGTCTGGCCTGGACCGAGGTCGGCGGCGACCTCTTGCAGATCGAGGCGCTGAAGCTGCCCGGCAAGGGCCGGATGAAGACCACCGGCAAGCTGGGCGAGGTGATGAAGGAATCGATCGACGCGGCCTCCTCCTATGTCCGGTCCAAGGCGCTCGAATTCGGCATCAAGCCGACCGAGTTCGAGAAGATCGACATCCATGTCCATGTGCCCGAGGGCGCTACGCCCAAGGACGGCCCCTCGGCCGGTGTCGGCATGGTGACCTCCATCGTCTCGGTGCTGACCGACATCCCGGTGCGCCGCGACATCGCCATGACCGGCGAGGTGACGCTGCGCGGCAACGTGCTGGAGATCGGCGGGCTCAAGGAAAAGCTGCTCGCCGCGCTCCGCGGCGGGATCAAGACCGTGCTGATCCCGCGCGACAACGTGAAGGACCTGCCCGAGATCCCGGAGACGATTCGCGACGGGCTGGAGATCGTGCCGGTCAGCTCGGTCTCCGAGGTGCTCAAGCGGGCGCTGGTGCGCATGCCCGAGCCGATCGAGTGGGAGGACGAGGAGCCGCCCGCCGAGACGATCGCGCCGGCGGAATCGGCCGAGGAGGGCGGGCTGCGCGCGCATTGAGCGGGCCGTGATCTCACGCGGCTACTGTCGGGTGGCGCGGCCACTGGCGGGTGGCGCGAAGCTGTGCCATGTTCGCGCCACCTGCAAGAGGGGGTGAGTGAATCATGAACAAGCGCGAACTTCTCGACCGTGTCGCCGGCAAGACCGGCATGAAGAAGGGCCAGATCAAGACGGCCCTGGAAGCCGCATTGGAAGTGGCACGGGCCGAGCTGGAGGCGGGCAACGATGTCGGGCTCGCGCCGCTCGGCCGCATCCGGATCCGGAAAACCGGCGAGGGCGACACCGCCAGAACCCATTACCGGCTGGTGCTGACTGGCGCCGACAAGCCCAAGCGACCCGGGCGGAAGGCCAAGGCCGCCGAGGAGGCGGGCTGAGGCGAACGCCGGACGGGCAGGGCGGTTAGCTCAGATGGTAGAGCGCTTCGTTTACACCGAAGATGTCGGGGGTTCGATTCCCTCACCGCCCACCACCGCACCGTCCGTGCCGGCGCCCCGGCCTGGTTGACCTGCGCGCGCCGGCGCAGTAGGCGGCGGTCGGTTTTCACCTTCGCCGCGGGGGCGCGATGATGATGGAGCTTCGCGAGATTGCCATGGCATCCAGAGCCTGGCCCTTCGAAGAGGCGCGCAAGCTCGTCCGGCGCTATCAGAAAGCGCCCCCCGAAAAGGGCCATGTGCTGTTCGAGACCGGCTACGGCCCCTCGGGCCTGCCGCATATCGGCACTTTCGGCGAGGTGGCGCGCACCTCGATGGTCCGCCATGCCTTCTCGGTGCTCTGCGACATCCCCTCGCGGCTGATCTGCTTTTCCGACGACATGGACGGGCTGCGCAAGGTGCCGGGCAATGTGCCCAACCGCGAGGCGCTGGCGGAGGATCTCAACCTGCCGCTGAGCCGGGTGCGCGATCCCTTCGGCACGCATGAGAGCTTCGCCGCCCACAACAATGCCCGGCTCTGCGCCTTTCTCGACCGTTTCGGCTTCGACTACGAATTCGCCTCCTCCACCGAATATTACCGCTCGGGGCGCTTCGACGCGATGCTGCTGCGGGCGCTGGAACGCTTCGACGAGATCATGGCGATCATGCTGCCGACGCTGGGGCCGGAGCGGCGGGCGACCTATTCGCCCTTCCTGCCGATCAGCCCCAAGACGGGGCATGTGCTGCAGGTTCCGACCCTGGAGCGCAACCTCGCCAGGGGCACGATCGTCTATGCCGAACCCGATGGCGAGAAGGTGGAGATCCCGGTCACCGGCGGGCATGTCAAGATGCAGTGGAAGCCCGACTGGGCGCTGCGCTGGGCAGCCCTCGGCGTCGATTACGAGATGTCGGGCAAGGATCTGATCGACTCCGTCACCCAGGCGGCGAAGATCTGCCGCGCGCTGGGCTGCCGGCCGCCGGAAAGCTTCACCTATGAGCTGTTCCTCGATGGCGAGGGGCAGAAGATTTCCAAGTCGAAGGGCAACGGGCTGACCATCGAGGAGTGGCTGACCTATGCCAGCCCGGAATCCCTGAGCTATTTCATGTTCCAAAAGCCGCGCACCGCCAAGCGGCTGCACTGGGACGTGATCCCCAAGGCGGTGGACGAGTACCACCAGCAGCTGCGGGCCTATCCGGGCCAGCCACCCGATAAGCAGCTCGCCAATCCGGTCTGGCATATCCATGAAGGTCACCCGCCTGCCTCGGACATGGAGGTGAGCTATTCAATGCTGCTCAACCTCGCCAGCGCGGCCGGGGCGCAGGATCGCGAGACGCTGTGGGGCTTCATCCGCAAATACGCCCCGCAGGCGAATCCGGAAAACCATCCCGGCCTCGACGCCGCGGTGGGCCACGCCATCGCCTATGTCCGCGACCATGTGCTGCCCAACCGGGTGTTCCGCGCGCCGGATGCGCGCGAGCGCAAGGCGCTGGAGGAGTTGAGAAACCGTCTGGCCGCCTATGACGGCCCGGCGGAGGCCGAGGCGCTGCAGACCATCGTCTATGCGGTGGGCAACGAGGCGGGCTTCGATCCGCTGCGCGACTGGTTCCGCGCGCTCTACGAGGTGCTGCTGGGCGCCAGCCAGGGCCCGCGCTTCGGCGGCTTCATCGCCCTATACGGCGTGAAGGAGACGGTGGCGCTGATCGACCGGGCGCTGAGGGGCGAGCTGGTGGCGGCTGCTTGATGGCCCCAAGGGGTGCGCCATGGAGGTGCGGTATTTCGGTTCTTTAACCTGGCAGGCCTCCACTTTCCCGACTCAAAGCAGGAAGTCAAAAGAATTCAGTGATGAAATACCGAGAACCCGCACCGAGAAATCGCTTGCCGCATCCCCATCCACGTCACCCGTTACGATCACATCCCCACCACTTTTCCAGTAGCGAAGTTCACCCGCGTGTCCGGAATAGCCGGTATGTCCAATGAAATGAAACGCCTGGTTTCCAGAGCGTGTTGTATTTGCATCAATATCAGACAGGTCTATCCAGTCCGCGGCAGAGAAATCGCCGATTTTATCGGCAGATGCTCCAAATCCAGAATCATTTGTAGAAGTGAACTTGAAAGTGTCGCGACCGCCGCCGCCATATTGAATATCGGCGCCACGCCCGCCCACCAAGATGTCATTTCCACCCCCGCCTGCAAGAACATCTCTGTCGTCATTTCCCCAAAGCATGTCGTTACCCGACCCACCGTAAATCTTGTCGTTGCCGCCGCCGCCGAAAATCTTGTCCTTTCCACCCCGCCCAAACAGATAGTCCCTGCCACCAAGGCCCTTCAGGATGTTTTTGGAAAAATTGCCAGAGATGTGATCATTGCCATTACCGCCCCAGCCTTGCTCGATGACCACGCCATTCGCGATTGTATAGCCTCCGTGAATGCCAGAGGCGTGGGAGATATACCCGCCGGAGCCCGGCCCATATCCTAGATGCGCAGCCCGCAGGTCGATGACGGCATCCGCGTGCCCGATATAGCGTATTCTGTCGGCGTTCCCGCCCGCGTCCCAGATGGAAGAATAAAAGGTCCCGACCCCGTTTGAATTTGGCAGAAAGTAGGTATTGTTTCCCTTGTGATAGTTGGTGTTGGCACCGTATTTCTGCTGCAGGACCGCGATGTCAAAGGCCATCATCGTGCCCTGAAGGCCGTACGAGTACGACCACGGCGCACCCAGCGGCCCGGTCGCCCAGCCGTCATTATAGGTCATCGTCGTATAGACGCCCTGGTTGAGATCGAAATCACCGTAAGAATTAAATTGGGATGTCACCCCACTCCAGATCGTCGATCCCTCATGGTTGAACCATCCTGCAGGAAAATTCCCTGCCGTGTCGTGGGGATGGGCGAGACCCATGCCATGACCAAGTTCATGGATCAGGGTCACAAAGCCCAATCCACCCTGTTCGAGCCCGCCAGTTCCAGGTTGTGTCCAATCCCAGCCAAGTCCTTCGTAGTTGAAGACACCGACACCTTCGTTCCATTCACCCGGCGCCAGCATCCTGCCGCCGACATTTGGTGGAAATTGTGTGCCATCGACATTGAGCAGCTTGAATTCAGCTCCCCAGGAACTGCTGGTCACGTGGAAGCTGACATTGGCCACATTGGCAATCTGCTGAAGCGCCAGCATGGCCTGCTGTTGCTCGTAACTTGACCAAGAGGCGGACGTATATCCGGCAAACGTGTCTCCAGATTGCGCGAAGTAGACATCGATGCTGCTGGTTGAGACCTGCGTCCCCCAATCGATCGAATCGAGGAAGTCTGGCCCTGTATCGATGTGAAGTTGATACTCGCCCGTTTGAAAATAAGAGTAAGCCCTCGCTTCAAGGTAATATGTTCCCGTGTAACTGGCAGTGAAAATTTCAAGCGAATTCCGGCCTGGCCCTCCATCATCATCATAAAAGATCAGATTGCCATTTCTGTCATAGATATTCAGGTAGGGATCAGAGAGCGCATTGCTTCCGATGCCTTTCAACGACGCCCAATACGTCGTCCCCGCATCCAGCTTGACCTTTATCCAGTCACGGTCACCATAAGTTTCAAGTTGACCGAAGAATCGTCCTTGCACCCTCATTGAGGCTGTCGTGGTCCGATCATCTGGGATGTCGGCCGACGATCCAGCGATGCCGGATCTATCATTGCTTGTGGTTAGGTATTGAAAATTAATTTGTAGATTTGATAATAGACTATCATCAGTAAACTTCAGTTCACTTTGAATGGTACCGAAATCGTTCACCTGCATTTGTGCATGGGAATTGAGACCAATGCTATCGTAGTTGCCCTCTCCGATAAGAGCTACGCCGTCAGTGTTGTCCTGTAGAAAAAGATCGCCAATCGCGCCAACTTTTTTATTTAGAGAAAGTTCATAGACTAAATCGGCATCACTAGCACGCGCGACATTCTGAAGAAACTCACTATCATGATCTGCATGACCCGCTGCTATTTCAGTTAATCTGTTATCATTTACAGCGAATGAATTGCTGTTTACTTCGTACATCTTCTCCTCCCTGACCTGCTCGAGGAGAGATTTCTGCCTAATACATCATTATACAGACGATAACCAGATTCGCGGGAGTGCTGTCAAGTGAAAATGATCAGGAGACCTCGTTCTCGTCGCGAAACGGGCTTTGACACCCTGCCGCGGCAAC
>RFIR01000252.1 GCA_003695135.1 Alphaproteobacteria bacterium
ACCATGATGGCGGCAGTGATCGGCTTTTTCATCGGGCAGGCCTTCGACGGATCGGTCGCGCCGCTGGCCACCGGCTATACCATCTGCGGGCTGGCCGCGATCGCGATCATTCTCCTCACCGAGCGCGGGCGCATGTTCCATCCCGGCGCGCAGGGGCGGTAGTCACCGGGGCTGCGACGGTTTCGTCCCGGGATCCGGTCACACCGCATCGGTATCGGGATAGGCGCCGATCACCTGCTGGTCGAAATCCATCACCGATCCGGTGACCACGCCGGAGCGCGGGCCGAGCAGGAAGGCCGCCTGCACGGCAACCGATTCGGGGCTGAGCAGCGCGCCGAAGGGCAGGCCGGCGGCGGCCTCGCTCTGCCAGCCCTGCCCCCGTCCGTGCCACTTCTTCTGGACCGCGTCCTCGCCCGGCGTGTCCATCCAGCCGACATTGATGCCGTTCACGCGGATGCGGTGGCGCGCCAGCGCCGCGGCGGCGTTCTTGGTGATGCCCGCCAGCGCGGCCTTGGAGGCGACATAGGGCGCCAGAAACGGCAGCCCGCCATGCACCACGATCGACAGGATGTTGACGGCGCTGGCCGGGATGCCCGCCTCGATCGCGCCGCGGGCAAAGCCCTGAAGCAGGAAGAACGGCCCGCGCGCATTGACGTTCATGATCGCCTCCCACTGCGCGGGCGTGGTGTCGAGGATCGAGCCGCGATCGGTGTTGCCGGCGGCATTGACCAGCGCGGTTACGGGACCGATGCGCGCCTGCGCCGAGGCCAGCATCGCGGCGACCGAGGCGAGATCGCCCATCTCGACAGGCAGGAAATGCGCCTCCACCCCACCCTGCGAGAGGTCTGCTGCCGCCGCCTCGCCCAATTCGGCGTTGCGGTCGCAGAGCACCAGCCGCCGACAGCCCTCGGCCACCAGCTGCCGGGCGATGGCAAGACCCAGCCCCTGCGCCGAGCCGGTGATCAGCGCCGCGGTCTTCGCATGCGGTGTGTCCATTGTGCCGTTTCTCCTTCACCCGGTTCCGACCGGCGCGCCGGGCGCGGCCGATCCCCCTGATCGCATCCGCGCGGGCCCGGCGGCAAGCGTTCGGAGCATGTCGGGCCTGACGAAACTCATACCAGCCGCCCTGATCACTGCCCGCTGTCCGGCTTCGTGCCGTGAACGGGGTGATGGTGTCGGAGTCGCTGACGAGAACGATCCGGGCCGCATGGCGCTGGCAGATGATCGCCCGGCAGCCGTCGAGGCGCGTTTCCTCGCGCGTGATCAACCGGCAGGCACCGGGCGCGTTCTGCCGAGCTGAAGGCGGATTCGCCGTACGGCCAGACGAGCATCCTCGCGCAGATGCAATGATTGAAATA
The DNA here is from genome assembly GCA_003695135.1 of Alphaproteobacteria bacterium. Classification (GTDB taxonomy): domain Bacteria; phylum Pseudomonadota; class Alphaproteobacteria; order Rhodobacterales; family Rhodobacteraceae; genus J013. The sequence goes on from RFIR01000252.1 coordinate 1,359, forward strand.
CCCCTGCGAAACTCCGGCGCGACGGGGCATCCCAAGCGAGACGCGTTTTCTGCCAATGTGTACTGCGCGCGCGTAAAGTAATTAGAAAATAATTCCCCAATCAATATTTATCAATCAACAGTGATAATAATCACAACATGACCGGCGCCGCATTTCGCGGCGCCAAAGCGCAGCGCCCGTGTCTGGCCAGCGGAGTTTCGCAGGGGTCTCGATAAAATAATTCCCCGAGAGTTCTGCAAAACTCAACCAGCCGGACCAGAGCGTTCCGCCTAGGCGCCACGAAATTGTGGCGCCACGTGCGTTTTTCCTGTTTTCACTGTTGATTGATAAATATTGATTGCAAATTTATTTTCTAATTATTTTACGTGCGCACAGATCCGATCCCGCTGAACCCTCATGCATTCAGGATGCCCGCCTGCATCCGGCGTTTTGCAGGGGGCTCTCTCAAACAAGTGAAAACCGGGAACAAAATTCGCCGGCGCCGCATTTCGCCTCCGCCCGAGCCCATCGGCACGGGCTGGCGTTGCCTGCCGCGATGCAAGAGCGTCATACCGTTCCGATCCCCGGGCCCATGCCGCCCTTTCCCGATCGGGCCGGATGATCGCGATCGCCGGGCCCTTTCCCGCGCCTCAACGCCCCCGATTTCGAAAGCTTCTGGCATTCTCGCCAGACGGGTCGGTCGAAGGGGCGGCCGGGATCAGTCCGAATTTCCGGCTGATCGGGCTCCCCCTCCAGCTCGTCCAAAGGCCGGCGAAGGCCCGGTTCGTGCAGCGCCTCGGTCCGCCCTGCATGGGTACGGTTATCGCCCTCGTCCCACATCTTCCCGACCGGCGAGGTCGAGATGTCCGCGGTCGGGTCGATGTCGCATAGCTGCATCGCCACGATGCCCCAGCCGCCCTCGGCGCGCATGGCGCGGATGCCGATGGCGCCATGCGGCTCAAGGGGCGAATGGCCGACGGCATGCGGCACCGAGACGAAGCGGTTGGGCGCGGTGACCGGGCCGATGCGAACCGGCTCGAAGAGGGGGCGAAGCGCGGATCCATCGCCATGGCTCAGCGTTTGACGATGCCGCGCGCGATCCAGTCGTCGAGCACCGCCAACGCGGCATCCGAAAAGGCCTGATCATTGATATGCGCGGCGACCTCGGTCATCGCGATCGGCGCCGATACCGTCCTGCGGAGCTCGTCGCAGATCGCGGCGAGGCCCTCGGGATCATGCGCGGGCTCGCCCTCGCGGTCCCATTCCTCCACCCCGCCGGCGGGCAGGATGAAATGCACCGGCCCCTTCGCCTGGCGCAGCCGGGCGACGATGTCACGTACCAGCGCGCGGCGTTCCTCCGGCGACAGGCCGGAGGACTTGATCAGCCGGTTATGGGCGTGGAAGGGCCGGTCGCGGTATTTCTCCGGGATCTCCTGCCAGCCGGCGAAGTCGATCAGGTCGATGCAGCCCGGTGCCACGATCTGCGGAATGCCCATCGCGCCGGCACCCGTCAGCCGGTCGGCACCGGCATTGACCACGGAGCCGACCATCAGATTGCCGAGCTCGGGCAGGGCGAAATCCATCACCGCGGCAAAGAAGCCCTGTCGCGCGAGGCTCTCGAAGGCCATCCCGCCCATGCCGGTGGCGTGGAACACCGCGACCTCGAAGCCGCGTTCCTCCAGCGGCGCCTTCAGCCGTTTCATGTAGGACAGGCAGGATGAGCCGAGGCTGGTCATACCGATCACCGGCCGGTCGCGCCGTGGCGGCTCCACCGCCTGCGCCGCCCCCAGCACCGCCCCCGCTGCCTGGCTGAGCGAGGAGCGGCAGATCGAGTTGAGCCCGTAGAGCCCGCCGGCCCACAGGATCATCTGGATGTCGGGCGACAGCCGGTCGGGCGGGATCAGCGGCGAGAAGGAGACGGTGGAGACCACGTATTTCGG
>RFIR01000253.1 GCA_003695135.1 Alphaproteobacteria bacterium
TCAATCATTGCACATGCGCGAGGATTATCGCCTGGCCGTATGGCGCATTCGCCTTCAGATCGGCGGAACGCGCCCCGCGCCTGCCGGGCGATCATCTGCCAGGGCCGTGCGGCCCGGATCGTCCGCGCCACCCCCCCGACACCATCACCCCGCTCACGGCACGAAGCCGGGCAGCGGTCAGTGATCAGGGCGGCTGGTATTTCAGCCTGGGCGATCGGCGCGCCAAGCGCATGTTCGAGCTGGTCTACGACATGTTCTGCAACCCGAAGGCAAAGAGCGACCGTTGAGACGTGGTGCCGCCCGAATTCCGCGGCTTTCGCTGGAACGACCCTTCCCCGGCCCGGAGTCCTGCCCGGGGGGCTGGGAGGAGGCCGCCCGCCATTTCAGGCCCTGGTGATCGACGCTCCGGCGCGGGCGGGGACGATCCGGTCCCGGTCATTGATCCACCTGCGATTTCCTGCGATCCGCCGCATGGCCGGCCCAGCTCTGCGCCTCGATGAAGACGCGACGGATTGCCGGAAACCGCGTCTTGACCTTTCGCTCGATTTCCGAGATCGCCGCCTCGACCTCGTCGGCGCTCAGATCGCCCGCGAAATCCAGGCTGGTGTTCAGCAGGATTTCCTCGGGACCCAGATGCATGGTCAGGATCTCGTTGGTGCGCTGGATGCGCGGATCGGCGTTGAGCAGCGCGCGCAGCTCGGCGACGGTCTTCGGATCGGCACCTTCCCCGATCAGCAGCCCCTTGCTTTCGATCGCCAGCAGGATCGCAACCCCGGCCAGGACGATGCCGATGCCGATGGAGGCAATCCCGTCCAGCGCGTGCCAGCCGAAGAGATCGCTGCACAGGACGCCGATGAAGGCGATGACCAGCCCCAGCATGGCGGCGCTGTCCTCGAACAGCACGGTGAAGACCGTCGGATCCTTGGAGCGGAGCACCGCGCGGAAGATCGGGGTGTCCCCGCGCATCTTGTTGAACTCGCGATAGGCGATGGTCCATGCGACGCCCTCGAAGATCATGCTGAGGGCAAGAATGGCGTAGTTGACGGTGGGATTGGTGATCGGTTCGGGATCGAGGTAGTGCTTGATGCCTTCATAGAACGACAGGCCGGCGCCGATGCCGAAGATCAGGATGGCGACCACGAAGGTCCAGAAATAGAGCTCCATGCCATAGCCGAACGGGTGATGCTCGTCGGGCTTCCTTCTGGCCAGACGCATGCCGTTCAGCAGCAGAAGCTGGTTTCCCGAATCCACCACCGAATGGATGGCCTCCGACAGCATGGCCGACGATCCGGTGAGGGCCGCAGCGACGAACTTGGATGCCGCGATCAGGCAGTTGCCGGCGAGCGCGGCGTAGATGACCCGTTTCGATTGATGTGCGGCCATGATTTGCTGCCTCCGGCTTGTCTTCCGCGCCCGGCCCGTGCGCCGACCGTCTCGCTCGCGGCCCCGGGGAAAGTCTCCTCGTCTTCGCGGCGCGGTCCATCCGGCCGTCGCGAGACCGTTCCGCCGGCGCCTTCCCCACCCCTATCGCCGGACCCCGCCCCGGCATGGTGGGAGATCGCACCGCCCCGCTGCCTATCGGCGTGAGCCGGGGGCCGATGATGCTGCCCGCCATGCCTGCGGTCAACCTGACCTGCGCCCCTGAACTGTCCTCGTCTTGAGTTCGGCCTCTTCTCCAACCGAACAGACAGGCGATGAGAAGAGACCGGTTCGGCGAAGCGCAGATCCTTGGCATCCTGAGGGCGCATGCGGCGGCGGCTCCACATGGGGCCATGGCGCAGGTCGGCGCGCGTCGGCGGGCTGCAATCCAGACGCCCTGTACATGGCCGCAGCCGAGACCATGCAAGCGGCAACCGAAACGCCCTTGCCCCGCGGGCGCCATCCATCCAGGCTTCGAGGCGGCCGAACGGGCGCATGCCCTGCCCGCTTGGCTATCCGGGCCGGTCGCCTGGATCGGACGCGACATGCCCCTATTGATCCCGGTCAAGGAATCGCCTGCCGACCGGTGCTAGCGGCCCATCATGAAACCAAACCTTGCCGCCATCGCCGAGGCGCGCACACCGCGCTACACCTCCTATCCCACCGCGCCGCATTTCCATGACGGCGTGACGGGCGAGACGGTGGCGGGCTGGCTGGCCGCACTCCGGCCGGCCACGCCGCTGTCGCTCTATCTGCACATCCCGTTCTGCCATCAGGTCTGCTGGTATTGCGCCTGCAACATGAAGCTCGCCGCACGCCGCGAGCCGGTGCAGGCCTATGCCGAATGGCTGCTGGCCGAGATCGAGCTGGTGGCCGACCGGCTGCCCGCGCGCATGCCGGTGGTCAACCTGCACTGGGGCGGCGGCACGCCCACCGCGCTGGGGCTCGACGAGATGGCGCGCGTCACGGAGCGACTGCAGCAGCATTTCGATCTGACGGACGAAGCCGAGACCGCCGTCGAGATCGACCCGCGCAGCTTCACGCCCGAGATGGCGCCGGCGCTGGCGGCGCTGGGGGTGCGGCGCGCCTCGCTCGGCGTTCAGGAATTCGACGCCGAGGTCCAGCGCGCGGTCAACCGCATCCAGCCCTTCGAGAAGGTGCGCGACTGCGTCGCGGCGCTGCGCGCCCATGGCATCAAAGCGATCAATTTCGACCTGATCTACGGGCTGCCCTACCAGACCGAGGAAACGCTGGCGCGCAGCGTGGCGCTGACCGCCGAGCTGGCACCAGACCGCATCGCGCTGTTCGGCTATGCGCATGTGCCATGGATGGCGAAGAACCAGCGGCTGCTGCCCGAAGACGCGCTGCCCGGTCCGGCCGAGCGCTATGCGCAGGCCAGCCTTGCCGAACGGCTGCTGAGGCAGGCGGGCTACATCGCCATCGGGCTCGATCACTTCGCCCGGCCCGGCGACAGCATGGCGCAGGCTGCCGCCGAAGGGCGGCTGAAGCGCAACTTCCAGGGCTACACCACCGATCCCGGCGTGGCGCTGATCGGCATGGGGACCACGGCGATCTCCTCGCTGCCGCAGGGCTATGCGCAGAACCTGCCCGAGATCCGCGGCTGGTCGCGCGCCATCGGTGCGGGCACCCTGCCCGTCCGCCACGGCATCGCGCTGAGCCCCGAGGACCGGCTGCGCCGGGCGGTGATCGAGCGGCTGATGTGCGATCTGACGGTGGATTTCGCCGCCATGGCCCGGGCGCATGGGCGCGATGCGGATCATTTCGCGGCCGAGGCACAGCGGCTGCACGATCTCGCCGCCGACGGGCTGGCCATCGTCGAGGGCGCGCGGGTGACGGTGCCCGACGAGGCGCGGGTGGCGCTGCGCGTGGTCGCGAGCGTCTTCGATGCAAGGCTTGCGCCTAGTCCGACCCCGCGCCACGCCGCCGCGATCTGACGCCGCAAACGGCCGGTTGCAGACCGGCGCGCCCCCTTCGTTAGTTGTTCCGCAAGCCCGAGATTGCTAATGCATGTCGCGAGCATGTCGTGTGCCATCGGGCGCCTGCCTTCAGGTCGTGAGGCGGAGCGAACCGGACAGAATGTGGCGCTCTCCGGGGAGAGCCCGAGCAGCGCGAGGCAGGACCAGGCTTGGCAGAACCACCGGCGGTTGCCGCCATTACCGAGATCGCGCCGCAGGGCGAGGAGCTGACCGGCCTTCCCCTGCCGCCAAACCATGTCCCCATGGCGCTGGAGCCTGCCGAGATCGGCGCCGCGACGGGCGGTGTGCTGCGCATCGTGCCGGCCTATGGCCAGTCGCTGGCCATCGGCTATCCGGCCGGGCCGCGCCGCGACCGCTGGCGGGGCAATTCCGAGCCCGATGCGGTGCTCGACATCGATGACGGCTTCGCGGCCTGCGGCTGGCTGCGCTATGACGGCACGAGGGCGACCGCCAGCCGCTTCGTGATCGCCGAGGAGACGCGCCGGCAGGTGCCGGTGATCTCGACCGGCGCGGTGCTCGCCCGCCACCTGCGCCGGCGCGGCGAGGCCTGCCCGCGCATCGCGGTGCGCACCGGCGGGCTGCCGGGGCTGGATTTCCCCGGCCTGATGCCGCGATCGGTCTATTACCGCACCCTGATGCGCTGGGTGGAGAATGTGTGCGCCATCGCCGCCGGGGCCGGCATGACCGCCGAATGCCGGCATTTCGCGCTGATCCACGGCACCGCCTCGCGCTTCTGGCAGGCCGGCGCCTATCGCCGCTTCCTGCGCGATCTGGACGCCCATGTCGCACGCGACATCCGCCGGCTGACCGGGCAGGAA
>RFIR01000254.1 GCA_003695135.1 Alphaproteobacteria bacterium
AATATAGATTGAGAATTTACCTTATAGAGAGTCCTGTAAAACCCGAATGCAGACAGTTATCCTGAATATAACAGGTTTCAGATTAATCAGAACTGCCCAAACACGAAATAATTATAAGAGACCTCTGCAAAGCTCCGGCGCGACGGAGCATCCCAGGCGAGACACGTTTTTTGCCAATGTGTACTGCACGCGCGTAAAATATTTGGAAAATAATTCCCCAATCAATATTTACCAAATAGGTGAAAATCAGGAACTAACTTCGCTGGCGCCGCATTTCGCGGCGCCCAGGCGAAGCGACAGGGTCTGGCTGACGGAGTTTCCCAGGGGTCTCAACCAGAAAGAAGCCGCGCCCGCCACCGTCAGGGGTTTTCGCGCACGTGTCGGGTGCAATCGGGCTCGCCCTCCCGTGGCGCTTGACCCAGGACGGGCGTGCGCCCGCCTGCCCGGTGGCGGGCGCAAGATTCGGATCGAGCCCGACACGCTCGGGCCGTTTGGAGGCAGGCGCCCGCCGTACCGGACCGGCAGCGCCCTCAGATCAGCTCCCGCACATCGGTCAGCCGGCCCGTCACCGCCGCCGCGGCGGCCATGGCCGGCGAGACCAGATGCGTGCGGCCGCGATAGCCCTGCCGGCCCTCGAAATTGCGGTTGGAGGTCGAGGCGCAGCGCTCGCCCGGTTTCAGCTGGTCGGGGTTCATGCCCAGGCACATCGAGCAGCCCGCCATCCGCCACTCGAACCCGGCCTCGATCAGCTTCTGCGCGATGCCTTCCTCCTCGGCCTGCGCGCGCACGAGCCCCGAGCCCGGCACGATCATCGCCCGGAGCCCCTCCTTGACCTTGCGGCCCTCCATCACCCGCGCCACCTCGCGCAGATCCTCGATGCGGCCATTGGTGCAGGAACCGATGAAGACGGTGTCGATCTCGATCTCGGTGAGCGGCGTGCCCGGCTTCAGCCCCATGTAGTCCAGCGCCCGGCGCACCGCCTCGACCTTGCCGCCCTCGAAATCCTCCGGCGCCGGCACCGCGGCGGTGATCGGCAGCACGTCCTCGGGGCTGGTGCCCCAGGTCACTACGGGTGCGATCTCGGAGGCGTCCAGCGTCACCACCTTGTCGAAATGGGCGCCCTCATCCGATTTCAGCGTCTTCCACCAGGCGAGTGCGGCCTCCCACTGCGCACCCTTGGGCGCATGCGGCCGGCCCTTGACATACTCGAAGGTCTTCTCGTCGGGCGCGATCAGCCCGGCCCGCGCGCCGCCCTCGATGGCCATGTTGCACACCGTCATGCGGCCTTCCATCGACAGGCTCTCGATGGCCGAGCCGCAATATTCGATCACATGGCCGGTGCCGCCGGCGGTGCCGGTCCTGCCGATGATCGAGAGCGTGATGTCCTTGGCGGTGACGCCGGGCGGCAGGCTGCCGGTCACCTCGACCTTCATGTTCTTCGATTTCTTCTGGATCAGGGTCTGGGTGGCCAGCACATGCTCGACCTCCGAGGTGCCGATGCCATGGGCCAGCGCGCCGAAGGCGCCATGCGTCGCGGTGTGGCTGTCGCCGCAGACGATGGTCATGCCCGGCTGGGTCCAGCCCTGTTCGGGGCCGATGATGTGCACGATGCCCTGGCGGATGTCGTTGACGTCGTAATACTCGATGCCGAACTCCTCGGCATTCTTCTTCAGCACCTCCACCTGCAGCCGGCTTTCGGGGTTCTCGATTCCCTTCACCCGGGACTCGTCGGTGGGCACGTTGTGATCGGGCACGGCCACGGTCTTTTCCGGCGCCCGGACCTTGCGTCCGGCCATGCGCAGCCCCTCGAAGGCCTGGGGGCTGGTCACCTCATGGACCAGATGGCGGTCGATATAGATGAGACAGGTGCCGTCCTCGGCCTCATGCACCAGATGTGCATCCCAGATCTTGTCGTAAAGCGTCCTGGCGGTCATGGCGGTCGGCCCCCTCGCATGCGTGATCCCGATCCATCTAGCCGTCGCCCGTCCGGGGTGCAAGCGCAGGGCCGGAACGGCAGGCGGGACGTTTCTGGACAGAGCTGTCTAGACGCGGGCGGCATTCGCGACTAGTCTTCGCCCCACAAGCCCGGGAGGAGCCATGGAGCCGGTTTCAGACGCGACCGCACCGGGACGCAGCCGTGGCGGCCGCCGCCGGTCTGCCAGCGCGCATGCGCGCCACGAGCGGCAGGTCGACTACCACAATCTGCGCAATCCCTTTCCGCCGGCACCGGTGTTTTCCGAGGACCGGGTCGAAGCGATCCACGAAACCGCGCTGAGGGTGCTGGAGGAGCTGGGGATCCGCATCCTCCTGCCCGATGCGCGCAGGCTCTTCGCCCATGCCGGGGCACTGGTCGACGAGGAGAGCGGCATGGTCCGCATCGGGCGCGAGATCGTCGAGGCCGCGCTCGTCACCGCTCCGCGCCGCATCGAACTCAGCGCCGGTGCGCGGCATCGCGATCTGGTGCTGGAGCTTGGCCGGCTGACCATCATGAGCGGGGCCGGCGCACCGCATGCCACCGATCTCGAACGCGGACGGCGGCCGGCGACGTTTCGCGACTATTGCGAGCTGACGAAACTGACCCAGTGCTTCGACGTGCTGCACATGCTCAACCCGCTGGTCGAGCCGCAGGACGAGCCGGTGCATCTGCGCCATCTCGCCGTTACCCGGGCGCAGATGACGCTGTCGGACAAGTTCCCCTTCGTCTATGCCCGCGGCACGCCGCAGGTGGCCCAGGTCTTCGACATGATCCGCATCGCGCGCGGTCTGTCGGCAGAGGCGTTCCGCGCCGCGCCGCACTGCTACACCATCATCAACACCAACTCGCCGCGCCAGATCGACATCCCCATGGCGCAGGGGCTGATCGATTTCGCCCGCGCCGGGCAGCTCAACATCGTCACCCCCTTCTGCCTGATGGGGGCGATGGCGCCGGTTACCGTGGCCGGGGCGCTGACGCTCAGCCATGCCGAGGCGTTGGCCGCCATCGTGCTGACCCAGCTGGCGCAGCCGGGCGCGCCGGTCTGCTATGGCGCCTTCGCCTCCAATGTCGACATGAAGTCCGGGGCGCCGGCCTTCGGCACGCCGGAGCATGTCAAGGCCAGCCTCGGCGCCGGACAGCTCGCGCGCCGGCTCGGCCTGCCCTGGCGCTGCGCCGCCGGCTCGGCAGCCAACATCAACGACGCGCAGGCGGCCACC
>RFIR01000255.1 GCA_003695135.1 Alphaproteobacteria bacterium
AACGCCCGGGTCTGGCTGGTTGAGGTTTGCAGAGGTTTCTACCAAACAGGTGAAAGTCAGGAACAGACTTCGCTGGCGCTGCCTGCCGCGATGCCTGAGCGTCATGCCTTTCCGGTCCCCGGCCTCATGCCGCCCTTTCCTGATGGGCCCGGATGATCGCGATCGCCGGACCCTTTCCCGCGCCTCGACACCCCGGTTTCGAAGGGTTCGGGCATTCTCGCCAGACAAGTCGGCCGAGGGGGCGGTTTGTATAACTCACCTCGGGCGCGTGCAGCGCGCAGGGCCTGTTCTGTCCTTCGGCGCCTCTGTGTGCGGCTGTTCTGCACCCGCCGCCCGGGGAAATCGGCTTGGGCGCCCCGAGCCATGCCGGCGCCATTGCGGGTTGCGTCGCATGCATCTGCCGGGGCGCCCGGGGCCGGAGCGCGACGCAAGGCGGCGGCACATCCGCCCCAGCCCGCCATCGCCTAGCCCTTGCCGCCAGAGGGCCGTTTCGCCGCCGCCTTCGGGCGGGTCAGGATCGGCCAGTAGATCGCCGCGAAGCCGCCCCATGCCAGAATCCAGGCGGTGGCCGAAAGATGCAGCGGCCAGGCCGCGCCCGGCAGCGCCCCGGCCAGCAGCCGCGCGATCACCGAGACCAGCTGCAGGACATAGAGTGCCGCGATCGGCGCTGTGGCGTGCAGGGGCCGTCCGGCATGGCCAAGGGCCGCGCGGGTCATCACCGCCATCGTCATCAGCCCGATGGCGCCGGCCATCCACAGATGTTGCGCCGCGGCCATGCCGAAGGTGCCGGGGGACAGGATCTCGGCGCCGAGCCCGAGCGCGCCGAGCGGCACGAAGAGATAGCCGGCATGCAGCACCGTCACCAGCGGCTCGGCGAAGGTCGCGATGCCGCGCCAGCGCGCGAGCCGCAGCAGATGCAGCGCGCCGGCGATCAGGAGGGCCGCGCCGGTCACCGCATGATCGGGCGCCGCGACCCAGGCGATGAGCGCTGCGCTGAGGGCCAGGAGCGATCCCCTGTCGAACCGCTGCATCGGTGGCGCCGGCAGCCGCGCCGCGCCGCGCTGCACCAGCCAGTTGCGGGTGAAGGAGGGCACGATCCGCCCGCCGATCAGCCCGATCAGCATCACCGCCGCAGCGAGCGCGATGCCGAGCCCCGGGCCCTGCGCCGGCGCGCCGCCCGAAGCCGCCTGCAAGTGAAAGAGCGCATTGCCAAGGGTGAAGACCCCAAGCAGCCCCAGCACCGGCAGGTTGCGCCAGTTGCGCCCCGCCGCGATCTCGCGCGTGAGCACCGCCGCCAACATCACCAGAAAGCCGAGATCCGTCGTCGCCACCACCAGCGCCGGCAGATATGCCGAGACGGCAACCGCCGCCCGGCCCGCAAGCCACAGCCCGGCCAGCGCGGCCAGCGGCCAGCCCGTGATCGGCAGCCGCCCGGTCCAGTTCGGCACTGCCGTCAGCAGGAAGCCTGCCATCACCGCGCCGAGATAGCCGAAGAGGAACTCGTGGGCGTGCCATGCGACCGGGTCGAAGGCGGTGGGCGGTCCTGCCCACCCCGTCAGCATCGCGATCCAGAGAACCATCGCCACCGCGGCCCAGATCCCGGCCATCAGGAAGAACGGGCGGAACCCGAAGCTGAGGATCGCCGGGCCGTTCCAGGCGCGCATCCGTTCGGCCGATGTGGTCATGATGCCGGCTCCGCATCCCGGATGGCGCGCGCCCGGGGGCTCGATCGCTTCCCCGAAACCGGCATGCCCCGGCAAGGATGCGACACATCGCTGTCAGGGGCGCGGACCATCGCTGACCGCTCGAACCTCGATGCGCGTGGATCCTCGATATGCGGTCCAGTCAAGTCGATGCTCCTATCCCGTGCTCCAGGCGCGCGGCTGGCGCATGCCGGCCATCTTGCAGGCCTGCTTCACATAGCCATAGGGAAACAGCTCGAACAGCAGCTGCTTGGCGCCGGCCTTGTCGACCCCGCACTCGCGGGCGAGGAAGGCAAGCACGAAGCGGGCATCTGCGGCGATACCGTGCTCTTCATGATAGTCGCGCATGAAACCGATCACCCGCCAGTGCAGATCCGAAAGGGTCAGGCCTTCCTGATTGGCCACCCATTCGGCAAAGGCCTCGGACCATTGGTCGGGGTCGGTCAGATAGCCCGCTTCGTCCACGGTGACCGGGCCGTTCGGCAGATCGAGTTGCGAAATGATGTCCGGACGAGTCCGCATGCGTGCCTTCCTTCCTATTCCCCGGACCCGCGGGTGGCCCTTTCGTGCAGGCCGGTTTCCGTGACGATCCGATCCAGGGGCACATCATGCGGCTGGGGGTAGATGGTCGCAAGCCGCGCGGCCTCGAACCCGACCCCGACCGTGAAGGGGCGCGGGTCGAGCGCCGCCAGCGTGCGGTCGAAATAGCCACCGCCATAGCCGAGCCGCCAGCCGGCGCCATCCTCGCCGAGTGCCCAGCCGACCAGCGGCGCTAGGGCGACCTGCGGCACCAGCCGCTCCGCCTCGGGCGGCGGCACGGGGATGTTCCAGTCGCCGCGGATCATCCGCGTCTCCGGCGTCCAGCGGCGGAAGGCGAGCGGCGCGGCCTTCACCTCCACCACCGGCAGGGCGACGATGGCACCGGCCCCATGCCATTCGGCCATCAGCGGCCGCAGGTCAGGCTCACCCCTGATCGGCCAGTAGGCGGAGATCACCCGGCCTTCGAGCGTGTCGAACCGCGCCGCCAGCAGCCGCGAGAGATGCCCCGCCAGCGCCGCCGTGATTGCCGCGCGCTCCGCCACGCTCAGCGCCCGGCGTTCGGCCAGCAGCCTTTCGCGTGTCGCCGTCCGCCAGCGCGCCACGTCGCGGGCCTGCTGGGGGTCCACCGCCAGCGGGTCGAAATAGGCCGGGTCCAGCTCATGCGCCAGGCAGGGCGGCGAGGCGTAACCGCGCGGGGCGTCGTCAGACTCGTTCATTGCGGCCTCCTGTCTCAAGCCGCGCCAGCGCCGCCTCGGCCCCGGCCATGATCGTGGCGATGCGCTCGGCCGCTGTGGGCAGGTCGTCGATCAGCGTGGTGCTGTGGCCGGCGAAGGCGGGCATGGCGTCGAGATCGCCCGTGGTGGTGCGCAGCGGCGAATCGGTGCTGTAGCGCAGGATCGGGCGGCCGTCATCCTCGGCGATCACCTCGGGTGGCAGGACTTCGGGGTGATGGCCGAAGAGCGTGCCCCCGATGGCATCGGTCAGCGCGTTTCCGATCACCCGCACCGGCGCGCCGGGCGGCCAGTTGAGCGAGAAGAGATCGGTCAGCACCGTGTCCTCGGCGCGCGCCTCCAGCACCTTGCGCTTGTGATGGTCATGGGCGAAGGATTCGCGCGTGGCCAGGAACGCCGTGCCGCAATGGATGCCCTCAGCCCCGAGCGCCAGCGCCGCCACCAGCCCCGCACCGCTGGCAAAGCCGCCCGAGGCCACGACCGGCAGCGCGCAAGCCCGCGCCAGCTGCTCGACCAGCACCAGCGCGCTCGTTTGCCCGTGAACGTGGCCGCCGGCCTCGATGCCCTGCGCGATCAGAACATCTGCGCCGGCTGCCTCGGCCGCCTGCGCGGCCTTGAGCGTGCCGACCTGATGCAGCACGAGGCAGCCCGCCTCCCTGGCCCGCGCCACCGCCTCGGGCACCACGTCCCAGAAGAAGCACATTGCCGGCACCTGGGCCGCGAGGCACACGTCAAGCTCGGCTGCCAGCAGCGCCGGATCGGTCGCCGCCGGGATCAGGTTGACGGCAAAGGACCGGTCGGTGCGGGCGCGCACGGCCTCGATCTCGCGCGCGATCTGCTCTGGCGGCTCGCGCACCATGCCCAGCATCCCGAAGCCCCCCGCCTCGGCCACCGCCGCGGCAAGTTCCGCCCGCGCCACGCCCCCCATGCCGGCCTGCAGGATCGGCACCTCGCAGCCGAGCAGGTCGCAAAGCGGGGTTCGCAGCCGGTGCCGGCTCATTTCGCGCACTCCTCTTCCGCCAGCCGCTCGGCAAGCCAGTCGCGCAGCACCACAGCATTGTTGTGCGCCTCGTCGCGGGCGGCAAAGATCAGCGTCACCGGCCCCTCGCGGCAGAGCGCCAGCAGATCTTCCACCGCCTCCGGGTTGGCTGCAAGCTCCTCGCGGTAGCGCCGGGCGAAGTCTTCCCAGCGTCCGGGGTCATGGCCGAACCAGCGGCGCAGCGCGTCGCTCGGCGCCGCGTCCCTCGCCCAGAGATCGAGTGCCAGATCGGCCTTCGCGATGCCCCGCGGCCAGAGCCGGTCGACCAGCACCCGCGCGCCCTCGCTCGGCGCCCCGTCGCGCAGGGCTTGGGCGCGGGAAAGGCGGATGCGGTGGCGCGGCGCGCTCACCTCTTGCCGTCCGCCTCGGCGGCGGCGCGCTTCGCCGTGGCCCCGGGCGGGCGCCTCTCAGCCATGGCGCGCGGCCTGCTCGAAGGGCGGGAACAGCACCTCGTTCTCCAGCGGGATATGCTCCTCGAGATCGGCGATGAATTCGGCCAGGCCCTGGTAAAGCGCCGTCCAGGTCCGGCAGGCGCCATCGGGCAGGGACAGGTTGGCGGTCAGGCGGCGGATCTCGGCGATCTCGGCGTCGTGCTCGTCATGGTCGGCGCGCATCACCGCGATCGGGTTCTCGATGCCGGGCATGCCGCCGCGGCGGATGGCGGGAAAGAGGATCAGCTCCTCCTTCTTCATGTGCACCTCCATCGCGCCGATCATCCGGCGCAACAGGTCGGCCAGACCGGCGGGTGCGCGGCCGTCGCCGCGGTGCACGGCCTCGACCTTTTCGGCCAGTTCGGCCAGCCGCGGCAGCTGTTCGCGGTGGCGGGCGTGATAGCGGGTCTCGATGTGGCGGACCAGTCCGGCGGGGTCGCCGGTCGGGGCGGTGTCGGTCATGGCTCCTCTCCTTCAGCGCAGGGCGGGGACGGCATCCGCGGCGGCCTGCGCGTTCTGCACGGCCATGTGCAGCGAGCGCGCGATGCGCTCGGCGGCGGTGATGACATGGGCTGCGCCCCGGGCCGGGCAGACCTCGCGCGCGGTCTGGCGAAAAAGCGCCAGCCAGCGGTCGAAATGGTCCCGGCTCACCGGCAGGGTCGCATGCATGGGCACCGGCGCGCCGTGATAGCGCCCGGTCATCAGCGTCACCGAGGACCAGAAGGCGACCATCTTCTCCAGATGCGGCCCCCAGTCGGCGATGCGCGCGGCGAAGATCGGGCCGAGCGTGTCATCGGCGCGCACCCGGTCGTAGAAGCGGTGCACCAGCTCGCGCAGCATCGCCTCGTCCAGCCCGGTCTCGGCCATCAGCCGCGCGGTCATCCCGGGCCGGGCCGAGGCGATCCGTGGCGCGCTGTCATCGGTTCGGTTCACGGTCCTGGTCCGCCTTGTCCGGTTTCGCCTTTACCGGGCAGAGTAGACCTGCTAATGGGTATTGTAAATACCGATTAATGGGGGCTTCGGCGGCAATGCGCCTCACCTCGTTCACCGATTACGGGCTGCGGATGCTGATGCGGATGGCCAGCGCCCCGGACCGGGCGTTTTCGAGCGCCGAGCTGGCCGAGGAATTCGGCCTCTCGCGCAACCACCTGGCCAAGATCATGCAGCGGCTTTCGCGGGCGGGCTATGTCAGGACGCGCCGCGGCGGCGGCGGGGGGGCGATGCTGGCCCGGCCGGTCGGGGACATCCGCCTGGGCAGGCTGGTGGCGGTACTGGAAAAGGGCCAGCCCCTGGTCGAATGCTTTGCCACCGGGGGCGATTGCTCGATCGACGGCTGCTGCCGGCTGAAGGCGCGGCTGCGCGCGGCCGAGGCGGCTTTCCTCGCCGACCTCGACCGCTCGACGCTGGCCGACATTGCCCTGACCCCGCTTGCGACCCCCTGAACGAACAGGCATCCACGGAAAGGAACACCCGATGACCGACTGGCTTCCCACCCTGAAGACCGCTACGCCGCAGGAAGGCTACGATCTGGCCGTGAAGCTTGCCCGGGTGGCGGTGAAGCTGACCCAGCCCGATGCGGAGGTGCGCGACAAGCTGCGCCCCGAATATGCCGAGGATGCGGAATCGCTGATCGCCGTCAGCCAGGTGGTGGCGACCCATTTCGCCACCGTTGCCGCCGCCAACGGCTACTGGCGCGACCGGCAATAGCAGGACGGCGCCGCGCCCGGCCGGGGCGAACCGCTCCTCCCGGCGCCGGCAGGGCCCTACCAGCCTGCCTCTTCGGCGGAGGTTGCGCATTTGATGCGGACCGCGAACTTGCCCTTGACCCGGTCCTCGCCGGACAGGTTCCGCCACCTGACCCGCCAGGTCTTCTCGTTGATGGCCAGGTTCATGGTCATCGCGACGGCGTTGTCTTCCGGCTCTGCCTTCGGGATCCCGCCGCCGCCGGCCACGACCCAGGGGGCATCTTCGGGGCAGACCGCCTCGACATTGCAGATGCCGCCGGGCTCAAGATCGCATGCCATCGCGATGGGCTTCTGCCATTTGGCCTCGGCGACGGCCGTGGTGGCCGAAAGTCCCAGGACCACAAGCCCGGTCGCTGCCGCGAATATGCGAGTTGACGACATTTCATCCTCCCTTGTTCTGCTCTGAGCCGCGCGAGTGTAGGAAGGCCACTCAAGTATACAAAAGGCCTCATCGCGAATAACGGAATCGTGAAGACGACCTCTGCCGGACCCCGCGCGGTGCGGAAACGGCGACCTTCTTCATGAAACCGTGATTTGAACATGTTCAGGACTCCCAAGAGCATATTTTCCCGGGAGAACGACCATGCAGACCGATGGCTCCAGCGCCCGGATCGCCACCTCCCTGTCGCGCCAGTCGCTTCAACTGCGCTCGGCGGGCTGACGGGAGAGGCTGTCGAGGCTTGCGCCGCCCCTGCCGATATCGGCGCGGTCGAGAAATGGCGGGCGTGGCGCGCGACGCCGGCCGGGCGGGGCCGAGGCGGCGCGGCCCGCGTCCCCGGACCCATCGTCTCTTCGCCTGCCGGTTCTAAGGCAGTCGAGCTGCCTGCGACATTTTCGTCCCATGCAGCCCTGCGCGGCAGGGCCACTCATGGGGAAGTGTCATGAATCCGTCCTCCACCCTTTCATTGCTGCGTGGCATCTGCGCGGCTGCTCTGCTGGCGACCGCGACTTCCGGCGGCCCTGCCGCGGCGGAATCCTGGCCCACGGTTCCCGACGAGCTTTTCGCGGCGCTGGGGCTGGAACGCGACGTGCCTGCCAACGTGCTCTACGACGCCGTGGCGGCGCGCTTCCACGACCAGGACCAGGGCTACGGCAAGGGCAAGTTCGCCGATCTGTGGGAGCCGATCGCCATTTCGCGCTATTTCGATCCGGGGCTCTACGAAGGCCGCGACAATCTCGATTTCGAAGTGCAGGCCGGTGAATGCGCAAGCTGCCACGAATCGGTCACGCCCGGCTGGGTGCACAGCTGGGACAACAGCGTGCATGCCGATCTCGACGCGATCCGCGCCCTGCCGGAAGACGACTCGCGCGCCTACAAGAAGGAACATCTGGCCGAGGTCGAAGCGAACCTGCGGTCGATGGGCCTGCTGGCCGAAGGCCAGCCGCTGGCCACCGTCGGCTGCGCCGACTGCCACCTGGGCGTGAACGTGAAAGCAGGCAACCACAAGACGGACCTCAGATTGCCGGACGCCGCCGCCTGCGGCCAGTGCCATGTGCGCCAGTTCAGCGAGCGCGAATCGGAGCGCGACACGATCACCTGGCCGCAGGATCAGTGGCCGGCCGGGCGGCCGAGCCATGCGCTGTCGCTGCAGGCCAATTACGAGACGGCGATCTGGGCCGGCATGACCCAGCGCGAAGTGGCCGAGGGCTGCACGATGTGCCACACCACGCAGGCGACCTGCAACCAGTGCCATACCCGGCACGAATTCTCGGCTGCGCAGGCGCGCAAGCCCGAGGTCTGCTCGAACTGCCACAACGGGGTCGATCACAACGAGTTCGAGAACTACATGCTGTCGCGCCACGGCATCATCTACCAGGCCAACGGCGACAAGTGGGACTGGGACAAGCCGCTGTCGGAGGCTTTCGCCTCGGCCGGTTACAACGCGCCGACCTGCCAGACCTGCCACATGGGGCTGCACGGCCAGCCCACGCACAACCTGGTGCAGAAGGTCCGCTGGGGCTTCGCGCCGATGCGCTCGATCGCCGACAATCTCGACCATCCCTTCTTCGCCGAGCGGCGCGAGCTCTGGGTCGCGACCTGCTCGCAGTGCCACTCGCCGAGCTTCGCCAATGCATGGCTCGACTCGATGGACAAGGGCACCGAGCAGGGCCTGCGCGTGGTCGAGCAGGGCAATGCCGAGCTCAAGGCGATGTATGACGAGGGCATCCTGATCGGTCAGGTGACAAACCGGCCGGCCCCGCCGAAGCCGGACGAGGATGCACCGGGCGGCTTCTTCGGACTGTTCTGGACCGAGGGCAACAACCCGACCGCGATCGAGTACCGCAACGCCCAGATGTGGGAACAGCAGCTGATGCGGCAGTTCAAGGGCCTCGCCCATGCCAATCCCGGCGGCTTCACCTACACGCATGGCTGGTCTGAGCTGATCGGCTCGGTGGCGATAATCCGCGACGAGGCGACCCGCCTGCGCGAGTTCCGCGAGCTTCAGGCCAAGGTGCGCGAGCTTGAGAACGCCGCGGACCGCTGATCGGGCGATCCGTGCGATACGGGCGGGGCCGGATTCCTCCGGCCCCGTCCCGCTTTCCCGGCCCCCGGCCGGCCGCTTCGGAGTGACGGGCCCATGTCGAACCCGACCGCAACCGCACCCGGCGCCGCCGTCATCGGCGCCCCGGCACGCGCCCGCCGCCACCCCTTTCTGATCGCCGGGGCGATCCTCGCCGCATCGGGGGCGCTCGCCCTGGGGATGCCGGGGGGGCTGCCCGTTCTGGCGGAAGATCAGCCGGCGCCGGCGCCGCTCGTGCTGGCGCCGGATCCCGGAAAGGCCGTGTCGGAGGCCACGGCATCGCTGGCCGCGCGCTTCGGCGAGGGCGCCGAAGCCGTCGCGCTGCAGCTGACGGCCGAGGGCGAGCCGCGACCGCTGGCGCTGGGCGAGGCGGTGCGCCTGCCGGACGGCACCACGCATCTGGTCCGCTGGGCCTCGCAAGGGGCGCTGCCGATCCTGCGCCGCGACATCCGCCCCGAGGAGGAGGCCGCGCTGATCGACGCGCTCGACCGCCATCTGCCCGCGGGCAGCACCATCCTGGCCTTTCCCGACGTCTCGCGCCGGCTGGCTGCCGTCATCCCGGCGCGGTTCCCGCTGGCGGAGGCGGCCGAGCCGCTGGCGATTCCGGCCGACTGGGCCGGGCGTGCCGAGGCCATCGCCGCGCAACAGGCCGAGCTGCTCGGCCAGCCGGTGTCCTCCCGCGCCCCCGCCGGGGCGCTGACGGCGTTTCTCGAGGCGCTTCTGGCCGAGGACGTGCACGGCGCCGCCCGGCTCCGGGTTCTGGCCGGCGCCGGCGAGGCCTTCGTGCTGATCCACCTCGAGGACGCCTTCCAGATCGGTCAGATCGGCGCGCACCGGCCCGAAATGGTGCGGATGCCGGTGGGGGGCGAGACCTTCTCGCACGATCTCGCGCGCGGGGTTCGGCGCACGGCCGAGGCCGGCGGGCATGCCGCCTGGGCGCTGGATCGCGGACCCGACGGCGCCGTGCGCGCCCATTTCCTGCACGACCGGGCCGAGACGGCGACGCTGCTCGCACAGCTTCTGCCATTCAACACCAGCCGGCTGGGCGAAGTGCCGGGAACGCGGCTCGTCTGGCAGTCGGGCGGCTACTGGCTCTACCGCATAGAGCAGGTCGCAAAGGCCGGATGACCCCGGCGGCAGGCCGGACCCACCGGTTTAGCGGCCGCCGGTACCACAGACACCTAAAATCCCGCTATAGTGGTGGTACCAGCGGGGTGCCGGCGCAATGCAGTTTTCCCTCTTCGTCGATCCGAACCGGCCCAAGACGCTCCAGCGGCAGGTCGTGGACCAGATCTGCTAGATGATCCTGACCGGTCGGCTCAAAAGCGGCGATCCGGTGCCCGGGTCGCGGGCGCTGGCGGCGCAGCTCGGCGTGTCGCGCAATACCGTCATCATCGCCTACGAGCATCTGGTTGCCGAGGGCTAGCTGGTGGTGCGCCAATCTCGGCACCTTCGTCACCGACGAGCTGCCCGATCAGGCGCTGAACGCATCACCTCCCGACGCTCTGCCGACGGCCGCGGAGACAAGCCGGCGCGGGCCGGGCATGCTCGACCGGATCGCCGGCCGGGCGTTTCCGGTCCAGGAGCTCCGCAACGCGGCCGCAGGGCGGCTGCACACCGATTTCTGGCTGGGCCGGGTGGACCCCGAGGTGTTTCCCGTCGCCGAATGGCGCCGCATCCTCGACCTGAAGCTGCGGTTCGGACGCACGGCGCTTGCCGAATACGGTGACCCGCAGGGGCTGGTGGCGCTGCGCCGTGCCATCGCCGGCCATCTCGGCCCGGCGCGCGGGATTTCCTGCACCGCGGAAGAGGTCGTCATCACCGCCGGTTCGCAGGAGGCGCTGATGCTGATCGCGCGGGCCGCCGAGGGCGAGGCGCGCGTCTTTCTGCACGAGGATCCGGGCTATGGCGGCGCGATCCATCTCTGCGCCCTGTGCGGTTTCGACTGTCGGCCCGTCCCCGTGGACCGCGATGGTCTGGTCGTCGCGGCCTTGCCCGAGGAACCGGGCGCAATGCTCTACGTCACGCCGTCGCACCAGTTCCCGACCGGTGTGACCCTGTCACTGGCGCGCCGCCTGGAACTCCTGGCCTGGGCCGAGCGCACCGACAGCCTGATCGTCGAGGACGACTATGACGGCGATTTCCGCCATGACGGCTCGCCCCTGACCGCGCTGCGCGGGATCGACACCACCGGCCGCGTCCTCTATGTCGGCACCTTCTCGAAATCGCTGAGCCCGGTGCTGCGCATGGGCTATATCGTCGGCACCGCGGCGGCGGCGCGCACGCTCGGCCGCTGGAAACAGCTTCTGACCAACGGCCCGCCCTGGCACATGCAGGCAGCGCTGGCCGATTTCATGGAGAGCGGCGCCTTCGCCCGCCACCTGCGCCGGATCCGCCGGGTCTACCACAATCGCCACGACGCGCTGATCGATGCGATCGAGGCCCATTTCCCGGGCTCGGAAATCCTGGGGCGGCGCGGTGGCATGCATGTCGCCTGGCACCTGCCCGATCACGGCTTCGCCCGTCGCCTGCAGAAACAGGCGCTCACGCGCGGTATCGGTATCTACACTGCCGAGGACGGGGGGCCTGCCTTTCGCCCGGCAACGATCGCCACCGCGACCTGCTGATGCTGGGTTATGCCGCCGTGCCCGAGGACCGCATTCGCGCCGCGATCGCCGAGCTGGCGGCCATTGCGGGGGAGGGGTAGGCCATGGACCTGTCACTTGCGACATTTGCGGAGGTTGCCCTGGCGCCGGCGCTCGCGCCGCTCGCGGCCGCCGCGCCGCAGCAGCCCGGTCTCGGGGCGGGCCCCATGATCAGGGCCGACGGTACCCCCGACATCGGTGCCGTGGTCGCCCGGCTCGAGGCGCGCGTGGCGGCAGGCGACGCCCCGCCCGCGGAACTCGCCATGCTCCCGCGCAGCTACGACACGCTGGGCCGGATCGCCGACGCGCGCACCATGCGCGATCTTCCGGCGCAGCTTGAGACGGACCGATGACAGGGAGCGCATGGAAGATGCATGACAGCAGGGACATGGGCGGAATTGCCGCCGCGCCCGACTATGCGGGCCTGATCGAGGACCGGCTCGACGCGATCCGCGCCGAGGGGCGCTACCGCGTCTTCGTCGAGCACGGGCGGCAGGCGGGCGCCTTTCCGCGCTCGATCATGCAGACGCCCCGGGGCCCGCGCGAGATCGTGGTCTGGTGCTCGAACGACTATCTCGGCATGGGCCAGCACCCGGACGTGCTGGCCGCCATGAAGACGGCGGTGGACCGCTTCGGCGCCGGCGCCGGGGGCACGCGCAACATCTCGGGCACCCACGGGCCGATCGCGGCGCTGGAGCGGGAGCTGGCCGAACTGCACGGCAAGGCCGCCGCGCTGGTCTTCGGCTGCGGCTGGCTGGCCAATCACGCCACGCTGTCGGCGCTGGGGCAGATCCTGCCCGATTGCCTGATCCTGTCGGACGCGGGCAACCACGCCAGCATGATCGAGGGCATCCGCGCCGCGCGCTGCGAGCGGGTGATCTTCCGCCACAACGACCTGGAACATCTCGAGGCGCTGCTGGCCGCCCAGCCGCGCAACCGCTGCAAGGTGATCGCCTTCGAGAGCGTGCATTCGATGGAGGGCGATTTCGCACCCGTTGCCGAGATCGTGGAGCTTGCCCGCCGCTACGGGGCGCTGACCTACCTCGACGAGGTGCATGCGGTGGGCCTTTACGGGCCGACTGGCGCCGGCCTGGCCGAGGCGCAGGGTGCGGCCGAGGGGATCGACATCATCCAGGGCACGCTGGCCAAGGGTTTTGGCGTGGTGGGCGGCTACATCGCCGGTTCGGCGGCGATGATCGACGCCATCCGCAGCCACGGCTCGGGCTTCATCTTCACCACCGCGATGCCGCCGGCGGTGGCGGCCGGGGCGCTGGCCTCGGTGCGGCATCTGCGCCGGTCGGGCAGCGAGCGGGCGGCGTTGGCGGAGCGCGCCTTGCGCCTGCGCGGCGGGCTCGACGCCCGGCGCATCCCGCATCTGGCCAATCCCGGCCACATCGTACCCGTCATGGTGGGCGATGCGGCGCGTTGCAAGCGCTTGTCGGATCTGCTGCTGGCCGAGCACGCGGCCTATGTCCAGCCGATCAACTATCCCACGGTTGCACACGGCACCGAGCGGCTGCGCATCACCGCCACGCCGCTGCACGAGGACGCGATGATGGACCGCTTCCTCGACGGGCTCGAGGCCTGCTGGACGGCGCTGCAACTGCCGCGCGCGACGGGATGAGGGAGCCGGCATGAACGGTCTGGCCAAGCGGCGGCGCATCTGACTGACCATCGGGGCTGCGACGGGGGTGCACTGACGCCGATGGCGCCGCGCTCAGCCGTCGGCCCCGATCGCCGCCCTGACCTGGGCGGGCTGCGGCACGGCATCGGCGATGCTGCGGCGGTCGAGCCGGGCGAAGAAGGCCTCCTCGGCCTCGGCCAGGATCGGCGAGAGACCGCAAACGGGCGCCAGCACGCAACGCACCTCGGCGCCGGGGCGCAGGCATTCGACAAGGCCCGAACACGCCTCGCTGCGGCGCAGGACGTCGCCGATCATGATCTCGTCGGCCGGCCGCGCGAGCCTGAGCCCGCCGCCGCGGCCGCGGGTGGCCTCGACAAAGCCCTCGCGGGCAAGGAATTGCCCCACCTTGGCGAGATGGTCGAAGGACAGCCCGTGACGCTCGGCCAGCGAGCGGACCGACAGGGTCCGGTCGGGCACGGAGGCGAGCGACATCAGAATGCGCAGCGCGTAGTCGGAAAAGGACGAAACCTGCATGGCGCCACAATGCATCGTAGTCGTTGACGGCACAAGGCGGGGACGCTTATAAAAGGTATTTGAAATACTTAAAAACTGGCTGAGCCCGGCAAGGGGGAGGAAACCATGCAACTGACAGTTCTCGCGATCAGCCTGGTGCTGATGGGGGCGATCGCCGCGGCCTTCCTGGCGGCGGTGCGCGCTTCTGGCAGCGGCGAGGCCTCCGGGGGGGTGGAAAGCCGCCGCAGCATGCTGATCCTCGCGATGATCGTGGTCGGCGTGGTGGTCACGGTGATCTCGCTGCGCCCCTGGCCGCATGCCGCGCAGGGCGGCGAGCCGGCGGGCCCGGTGATCAACGTCACCGGCGGCCAGTGGTTCTGGGAGATCGACACCGAGAACGTGCCGCAGGGCGTGCCCGTCACCTTTTTCGCCCATACCTCCGACGTGACCCATGGCTTTGGCGTCACCGACGATCAGGGACGCCTGCTGTTTCAGGTGCAGGTCATGCCCGGTTACGTCAACCGTGTCGCCTGGACCTTCGACGCGCCCGGAACCTACCACGTCATCTGCCTGGAATACTGCGGCATCGCGCATCACGACATGATCACCGAATTCACCGTCGGCGGGGAGGCCTGAGCCATGGATGCAACCATCACCACCGACCCGGCCGGAACCGCCACGCCCCAGACCGGTGCGGTCAAGCTCACCATGCTGCTGGCAGGCGTCGTCTTCGTGCTGATGATGGTCTTCGGCCTGACGATGCGACTGGCGCAGGGCGGTGTGCTCGACCTGCCGCCCGAGCTGTTCTACCAGATCCTCACCGCCCATGGCGCAGGTATGGTGGGCACCGCCGGTCTGACCGGCGCGACCATCATGTGGTATTTCACCGGCCGCCACGTGCCGCTGGTGGCCGGGGTATTCTGGGCCTTCCTGGGCCTGTTCCTGCTGGGCGTGGTCTTCATCCTCGCGGCGATCTTCCTGGGCGGCTTTGCCGGGGCCTGGACCTTCCTCTTCCCGCTGCCTGCGATCTCGGGCGGGCTGTGGGAGCCCTGGGCGGCGGTCCTGTTCCTGCTCGGCTACACCGCGATCGGGGTGGGCTTCCTGCTTCTGCACCTCGAGATCGGGCGCAAGCTGATCGGCGCCTGGGGCGGCATCTCGGGGGCGCTGGCCTGGCCGGTGGCCTTCGGCGCGGGCCGGCCCGAGGACGCGCCGCCGCCGGCGGTGGTGGCTGCCATGGCCTCGACGATCTTCAACACCATCGGCATCGTGGTGGGCGCGGCGGTGCTGGTGGCCAGCATCGTCAACCTGCTGGTCCCGTCATTCGCCGTC
>RFIR01000028.1 GCA_003695135.1 Alphaproteobacteria bacterium
AGTGCTGGCGGAAGTGATCGCCGCCGAGCGCGCGGGGAATGGTGAAATGCACGATCACCGAATGCATCGCCCAGACCGCTGCCGCCAGCAGCGCCAGGCCGAGCGGGATTTCGAACCAGCGCCAGCCGGTCAGCGCGGTGGTATCGGCCCAGCCGGCCATGAACACCGTCACGGGCCGCGCGGCCAGCAGCGGCATGAACATCGCAGCCCAGACCCGCAGGTCGGCGTCACCGAACAGCCGGTGCATCAGGTTGCGATGCAGCTGCAGGCGGAAGACGATGGCGACCATGAGCTGATGGGCCAGCGCCAACGCGATCGACAGCACCGCCCAGCCATGGCTGGTCAGGCCCAAGAGGCGCGGCGCCTCGGCAGGCGCCGCAAGCAGGCACAGCGCGCCGGCGGTCATGGTGATCGCGATCAGCGCATGCTGGGGCTGGCCCTCGAGCATGTCGCCCCAGCCGCTTCGGCGTCTGATCTCGGCGAGTGCGGTCATGGGCGGGCCTCCGCTGACGGGAGCCTCGGTTGTCGCGAGACGCGTCCCGGACGTTTCCGGTTCTGTCCTTCTTAGCACGAAACCTCCGGCGATGCGCGGGATGATCGCAGCCGCCCGGTACCTGCCGCGACCGAATGCGACGACGCGGAAGCTGACGATCGCCAGCGGCGGGAGGGGACCGATCGTAATCGACAGCAAGACAAGGCGCCCTGATCAGGGGCGTATGCCTTCAGGGCGCGGGGAGGGTGGGACCCATGCGTATCCTGAAATCGCTCGTGACCGCGACATTCATGATCTTCGCCACGGGGCAGGCGGCGACGGCCCAGGCCCCGCCCCCGCTCGCTACCTGGTCGCGCCCCGTCAGCGGTGCCGCCCCGGGCGTCTGCCGGAACGGCGCCTGCTATTTCCAGGGGCAGGTGGGCGTTTCGGGCCAGTGTAGCTGGAGTCCCTCGTCGAGAGGCGGGCTTCTCGCGATCATCCACCCGAACTGCGACAGTCTGACGGGGCTTGCGGCCCGTCGCCGGCCGCCGCCATCCCCTTGAGCGGGCAATACTTCCGCCCCATATCACCGGTGAGCGGGGGCGTGCCGTCAGGGCGCTCCCAGATTTGAGGCCGGCTGGATGTGCCGATGGGGCATCGGCCGGTGCTGACAAGGAGATCAGTCATGGACTTCGAGAAGTTCACCGACAGGGCGCGCGGATTCGTCCAGGCCGCCCAGACCATCGCACTGCGTGAAAATCATCAGCGGATCGTGCCGGAGCATCTGCTCAAGGCACTGCTTGACGACGATCAGGGGCTGGCCGGCAACCTGATCCGGCAGGCGGGTGGCGATCCGGGCCGGGCCTTCGAGGCGACAGAGGCCTCGCTTGCCAGGCAGCCCAAGGTGCAGGGGGCCGGACAGGTCTATCTCGACACCGCCACCGGGCAGGTTCTGGCCGAGGCGGAAAAGCTCGCGAAAAAGGCAGGCGATTCCTATGTGACCGTCGAGCGGCTGCTTACCGCTCTGGCGATCATCCCCTCGAAGGCCGCCGATGCGCTGAAGGAGGCCGGGGTCAGCGCCCAGAAGCTCAACGCCGCCATCGAGGATCTGCGCAAGGGACGGACCGCCGATACCGCCTCGGCCGAGGAAGGCTATGACGCGCTGCGCAAATACGCCCGCGACCTGACCGAAGCGGCGCGGGAGGGCAAGATCGACCCGGTGATCGGCCGTGACGAGGAGATCCGCCGCACCATCCAGGTGCTGTCGCGGCGCACCAAGAACAACCCGGTGCTGATCGGCGAGCCGGGCGTGGGCAAGACCGCCATCGCCGAGGGGCTGGCCATGCGCATCGTCAATGGCGACGTGCCCGAAAGCCTGCGCGACAAGCGGCTGATGGCGCTCGACATGGGCGCGCTGATCGCCGGCGCCAAGTATCGCGGCGAGTTCGAGGAGCGTCTCAAGGCGGTGCTGAGCGAGATCCAGGCCGCGGCCGGCGAGGTGATCCTGTTCATCGACGAGATGCACACGCTGGTCGGGGCCGGCAAGTCGGAAGGCGCGATGGACGCCTCCAACCTGCTCAAGCCCGCTCTGGCGCGGGGTGAGCTGCACTGCATCGGCGCGACCACGCTCGACGAATACCGCAAGCATGTCGAGAAGGACGCCGCGCTGGCGCGGCGCTTCCAGCCGGTGATGATCTCCGAGCCGACGGTCGAGGACACCATCTCGATCCTGCGCGGCATCAAGGAGAAATACGAGGTCCATCACGGCGTGAAGATCACCGATTCCGCGCTGGTCGCCGCCGCCACGCTGAGCCATCGCTACATCACCGACCGCTTCCTGCCCGACAAGGCCATCGACCTGATGGACGAGGCGGCAAGCCGCCTGCGCATGGAGGTCGACAGCAAGCCCGAGGAGCTCGATGCGCTCGACCGCGACATCATGCAGAAGCAGATCGAGGCCGAGGCGCTGAAGAAGGAGAAGGACGAGGCCTCCAAGGCGCGGCTGGCCAAGCTGGAGAAGGAGCTGGCCGAGCTGACCCAGAAATCGGCCGAGATGACCGCCCGCTGGCAGGCCGAGCGCGACAAGCTCGCCAGCGCGCGCGAGCTGAAGGAACGTCTCGACCGGGCGCGGGTCGAGCTCGACACCGCCAAGCGACAGGGCGATCTGGCGCGGGCGGGCGAGCTTGCCTACGGCATCATCCCCGAGCTGGAGCGCAAGCTGGCCGAGGCCGAGCAGGCCGGCGAGGAGGTGATGGTCGAGGAGGCGGTCACGCCCGAGCACATCGCCCAGGTCGTCGAGCGCTGGACCGGCATCCCGGTCGACAAGATGCTGGAGGGCGAGCGCGAGAAGCTCCTGCGCATGGAGGCCGAGATCGGCAAGCGCGTCGTCGGCCAGACCCATGCGGTGCGCGCGGTCTCCAACGCCGTGCGCCGGGCGAGGGCCGGGCTGAACGATCCCAACCGGCCGCTGGGCTCGTTCCTGTTCCTCGGTCCGACCGGCGTGGGCAAGACCGAGCTGACCAAGGCGCTGGCGGAGTTCCTGTTCGACGACGATCAGGCGATGGTGCGCATCGACATGTCCGAATACATGGAGAAGCACTCCGTCGCCCGGCTGATCGGTGCGCCGCCGGGCTATGTCGGCTATGACGAAGGCGGGGCACTGACCGAGGCCGTGCGTCGCCGGCCCTATCAGGTGATCCTGTTCGACGAGGTCGAGAAGGCGCATCCGGACGTGTTCAACGTGCTGTTGCAGGTGCTCGATGACGGCCGCCTGACCGACAGCCATGGCCGCACGGTCGATTTCCGCAACACGCTGATCGTGCTGACCTCCAACCTCGGCAGCCAGGCGCTGTCCATGCTGCCCGAGGGCGCCGATGCCTCCGAGGCACGGGCCGAGGTGATGGCGGCGGTCCGGGCGCATTTCCGGCCCGAATTCATCAACCGGCTCGACGAGATCATCGTGTTCGACCGGCTCAGCCGTGCGGACATGGACGGGATCGTCGCGCTGCAGCTGGAGCAGCTGGAACGGCGGCTGGCCGATCGCAAGATCACGCTCGATCTCGATGCGGACGCGCTCAAATGGCTGGCCGACAAGGGCTACGACCCGGTCTATGGCGCCCGGCCGCTGAAACGGGTGATCCAGCAGTACCTGCAGAACCCGCTGGCCGAGCTGATGCTCGCCGGCGAGGTGGCCGATGGCGACACCGTCCCGGTGACCGCCGGACCCGACGGGCTGATCGTCGGCAATCGTGCCACCGGGGACAAGCCGCGCCTGGCCAGCGTGCACTGACGGCGCAGCGGCGGCAATTGCGGCATCCCGGCCCCCTCGGGCGGGGGTGCCGCATCCCTTGCCCGATCCGCGCCGGCAGCCCGGATTGCGGGGCGGTTTTTTGTCGTTGGGCCATTGACCTCGGCCGGCGAATCCCATACCTAGCCTGAGCGCGGAACATTCCGCCAAGCATCATGAGGCAGAGGGCAGTCGACCGGGTGCCGCAAGGCACGGGCGGCGGTTCGTTGCTTCGCTCTTTGACATGACTGAAGATTGGAAGGGATATGGGGGCGGTTTTTCGCCGTATGATCGGCGTATGACCGTTTGCATATCCGGGCCCTAGGCGGCTGC
>RFIR01000256.1 GCA_003695135.1 Alphaproteobacteria bacterium
CCGCCGGCGTCATCGCCCGGGCGCGGGCGGAGGGGCGCCGCGTCATCCCGGTGGGGACCACCGCGCTGCGCCTGATCGAGACCGCCGCGGCGGGCGGCGGGATCGCACCCTGGATTGGCGAGACCGACATCTTCATCACGCCGGGATACCGATTTCGTGTCGCGGACGGGCTGATCACCAATTTCCACCTGCCGCGATCGACGCTGATCATGCTGGTGGCCGCACTGATGGGGCTGGAACGCACCCGCGCCATCTACGCCCACGCCATCGCCGCGGAGTACCGCTTCTATTCCTATGGCGACGGGTCGCTGCTGATCCCCTGACCGAACTGGTCCCGCTGCGACATATTGTGCCGCATCCAGGCGCGACTGCCCACCGGTGGGGGCGCGTAACACTGGCCTGATGTCCTGCGGGAGAACCGGCCATGCTGAAGGTCTTGCGCGATACCTGGGCTTTGCAGCTCGGCCTGTTCCTGTTGATGATCGGCAACGGCATGCAGGGCACGCTGCTGGGCATCCGCGGCAAGGTGGAGGGGATGGAGCCCTTTGCCCTGTCGCTGATCATGTCCGCCTATTTCCTGGGCTTCCTGTTCTCGGCGCGGATGACGCCGCGGCTGATCGCGCGCGTCGGCCATGTGCGGGTGTTCGCCGCCTTTGCCTCGATCGTCTCGGCCATGTTCATCCTCTATGCCGCGCTGCCAAAGGAGGTTGCGTGGTTCGTCATGCGAGTCGTCGTCGGATTCTGCCTGTGCGGCGTCTATATCGTGGCCGAGAGCTGGCTGAATTCGGGGGCCGACAACAAGACGCGCGGACAGGCGCTGTCGGTCTACATGATCGTGCAGCTCGTCGGCATCATCGTCGCCCAGGGGATGCTCAACATCGCCCCGCCCGAGGGCTACATCCTGTTCGTCATCATCTCGGTGCTGGTGTCGATCTCGGTCGCGCCAATCCTGCTCAGCGTCAGCCCGGTACCGGTGTTCCAGGCCACCCGTGCGATGTCGCTGCGCCAGCTCTACCGCACCTCGCCGCTGGGCGTGGTCTCGGCCTGCGTGATGGGCGCGATCTTCTCCGCCCAGTTCGGCATGTCTGCGGTCTACGGCTCTGCGATGGAGTTCAGCGTCGGCCAGATCTCGATCTTCGTCGGCGCGATCTATCTCGGCGCGCTGATCGCGCAGTATCCGGTGGGATGGCTGTCCGATCGCATGGATCGCCGCCAGCTCATCATCATCCTGTGCGCCATCGCCGCGCTGGTCTGTCTGCCCGGGGCAATATTCGGCTCGCTCTTCTGGGTTCTGGCGCTGGCAGTCTTTGTATTCGGTGCCATGAGCATGCCACTTTATTCCCTTATCCTGGCCTATACGAACGACTATCTGGAGCATGAAGACATGGCGGCGGCGTCCGGAGGGCTGCTGATGGTCAACGGGATCGGCGCCATACTCGGCGCGCCGCTCCTGGGTGCGCTGATGGATTTCGCGGGGCCCTGGACATTCTTTGCCTTCCTGGGCAGCGGCACCGCGGCGGTGGCGCTCTATGCGCTCTACCGCATGACCCAGCGGCCGGCGCCCGCGGCCGAGGAGACCCTGCCCTATGCACCGGTGCTGCCGCAGGCAACGCCGGTCGCGGTGGAGGCAACGAGCGAAGTGATGCTCGAGATGGCCTCTGAACAGGAGGCGATGCAGGAAGGTGAGGTAAAACCCGCCACCTTGTGATAGAAGGGAACGGAGCAGTCGAGCCCGAAAAACGGGTGGAGAAAGGAAAAGCCGATGTTGCAGCTTCCCGAAAGCATCCTCGATTTCTGGTTGAACCGGGTAGGACCGGAGGGTTGGTACAAGTCCTCGCCCGAACTCGATGCCGAGATCCGCAACACCTACATGCAGACATGGCGCGAGGCCGCGGCCGGAAAGCTTGACGGCTGGCTGACCCAGCCGCGCAACGCGCTGGCGCTGATCATCCTGCTCGACCAGTTCCCGCGCAACATGTTCCGCGACCGGGCCGAGGCGTTTTCCTCCGACGCGCATGCACGATACTGCGCCAAGCGCGCCATCGGGATGGGACATGATCTGCGCATCGACCCGCCGGAGCGGCAGTTCTTCTACATGCCGCTGATGCATTCGGAATGCCACACCGATCAGGACCGCTGCGTGCGGCTGTTCCAGATGCGCATGCCGGGCAGCAGCCAGGACAACCTGCTGCATGCCCGCGCGCATCGCGAGATCATCCGCCGCTTCGGGCGCTTTCCCACCCGCAATGCCGCGCTGGGGCGCGAGAACTCCCCGGCCGAGCGCGCCTATCTCGAACAGGGCGGCTATCGCGGCATCGTCGAGGAACTCGCGCAGGCCGCCTGAACGGCGCGACCCCTTTTCCCCTCCGCCCGATCCGGCCATAGTCGGGGCATGGCAGCGGAGGATCGGGGCATGACCGGGCAGACATTCGACCTGATCGTGATCGGGGCAGGGCCGGGCGGCTATGTCGCCGCGATCCGTGCCGCCCAGCTGGGGCTGGCCACGGCGATCGTGGAGCGCGAGCATCTGGGCGGCATCTGCCTCAACTGGGGCTGCATCCCGACCAAGGCGATGCTGCGCTCGGCCGAGCTTTACCATCTCATGCAGAGGGCCGGCGAATTCGGGCTCAGCGCCGCCACGCCCGGCTTCGATCTCGACGCGGTGGTGGCGCGCTCGCGCGCCGTAGCCGCCCAGCTCAACCGCGGCGTCGGGCATCTTTTGAAGAAGAATCGCGTGCAGGTGGTGATGGGCAGCGCCCGGCTGACCGGACCCGGTTCGGTCGAGGTCACGACCGCCGAAGGCCGCCAGGCGCTGGAGGCGCCGGCGATCATCCTCGCCACCGGCGCCCGCGCGCGCGAGCTGCCGGGGATGGAGGCCGATGGCGAGCGCGTCTGGACCTACCGCCACGCGCTGCGCCCGCCGCACATGCCCGGGCGGCTTCTGGTCATCGGCTCGGGTGCCATCGGCATCGAGTTTGCCAGCTTCTACGCCACGCTCGGCGCCGGGGTGACGGTGGTCGAGCTGCTCGAGCGTATCCTGCCGGCGGAGGATGAGGAAATCTCGGCCTTCGCCAAAAAGCAGTTCGAGAAGCAGGGTATGACCATACTGGAGGCGGCGAGCGTCACCGGCCTCAAGCGCGACGCCGACGGGGTGACGGCGACGATCGAACAGGGCGGCACGCGGCAGGAGGCGCGGTTCGATACCGTCATCTCGGCGGTCGGGATCACCGGCAATACCGAGGAGCTGGGGCTGGAGGCGCTCGGAATCGCGACCGACCGCGGCCATGTGCGCACCGATGAATTCTGCCGGACATCGGTGCAGGGCTTGCACGCCATCGGCGATCTGGCCGGCCCGCCCTGGCTGGCGCACAAGGCCAGCCATGAAGGCATCATGGTCGCCGAGATGATCGCGGGGCAGGAGGTGCACCCGATGCGCCCGGGCAGCATTGCCGGCTGCACCTACAGCCGGCCGCAGATCGCCTCGGTGGGGCTCAGCGAGGCCGCGGCACGGGCCGAGGGCCGCGACATCCGCGTCGGCCGGTTCCCCTTCATCGGCAACGGCAAGGCGATCGCGCTGGGCGAGACGGAGGGGCTGGTCAAGACCGTCTTCGATGCGCGGACCGGCGAGCTTCTCGGCGCGCATATGATCGGCGCCGAGGTGACCG
This sequence comes from Alphaproteobacteria bacterium, assembly GCA_003695135.1. Lineage (GTDB taxonomy): Bacteria > Pseudomonadota > Alphaproteobacteria > Rhodobacterales > Rhodobacteraceae > J013. The sequence continues at coordinate 3,666 of RFIR01000256.1, forward strand.
AGCTGATCCAGGGCTTCGTGATCGGCCGGCAGCTGGAGACGACCGAAGCCGAGCTGATCGAGGCGGTCTTTCCCCATCCGACGCTGAGCGAGGCGATGCACGAGGCGGTGCTGGACGCCTATGGGCGGGTGATCCATTTCTGAGGCGGCGGGCGACTGCGTCCCGGATCGACGGAACCGGCGCACCGGCGCGGCCGATGCCGCGTGGCACAAACCGCCGCGCCGGCGGGGGCGATCGAGGCCGACAGGCGCCGGCGCCAGTGGAAGGGTCGGGGGCTCCTCCGGGAAGGGCCCGGGGAAGCACTGCGGATTTCTCAATCGCCCTTCAATCCTGGTGCGCGGTTCGTTAGTGCTTCCGCATCGCCCCGACTCCGGGCCGTTGTCCGTGCGGGGTCAAGTTCGGTGCTGTAGGGTGCGCATTCATGGCGCACCCTCAGGACGCGCCGGGGGTGCGCCATGAATGCGCACCCTACACC
>RFIR01000257.1 GCA_003695135.1 Alphaproteobacteria bacterium
GGTGAGGATCAGCAATCGGCCCGACAGGGTCCGGAAAAGCATGGTACGACCCTGGATTGTCCGCGCGCGGGTGCGCGGATCGTTCAAATCTAGGGTATGGTTTGGCCTGGGGCAAGCGAGAGGGGGATAAGCAGGGCGGGCGATGCCCGATAGCTGTCCGCTCGCGACAGGGCATTTCGCGTTTAAAAAGACCTTTGCAAAACCCCATGGGCCAGGCTTCGTCGTTCCCCTTGGGCGCCACGAAACTATGGCGCCGGTGGCGTTTGCCTTAGTTTCACTGTTGATTGACAAATATTGGTTGGGGGAGACCCCTGCGAAACTCCGGCGCGACCGGACATCACAGGAGAGACGCGTTTCTGCCAACGTGTACTGCGCAGGCGTAAAGTAATTAGAAGAGAGCTCTGCAAAACTCAACCAGCCAGACCCGGGCGTTCCGCGCGGGCGCCGCGAAATTGTGGCGCCACATGCGCTCTTCTTGTTTTCACTGTTGATTGATAAATATTGATTGCGAAGTTATTTTCTAATTATTTTATACGCGCGCAGATTTGATCCCGCTAAACCCTCATGCATTCAGGATGCGCGCCTGCATCCGGGTTTTGCAGGGGTCTCTAGAAAATAATTCCCCAATCAATATTTACCAAACAGGTGAAAATCATGGATGATCGCCGCCGGCGCCGCATTTTGCCTCCGCCCGCGCGCAACGCCCGGGTCTGGCTGGCCGAGTCTTGCAGGGGTCTCTTCAAGTGAATTCTCGCGCCTTCCCACCCAAGCGCATGCGTCCCCATGCCCGGTTCGCTTTGTTCGCCGGGCTGATGAATTCGTTTGGGCGCGACATGCTTCCGACCACCCAGGCGGATCCATCCGCTCACAGCCGCACCAGCAGCCGGACCGCGCGCCTGACCAGCCCGCTTTCGAACAGGCGCGGCACGTAATACTGGCCGGCCGCGCGCTTGTTGAGCTCGCCCAGCGTCGGATAGGGCGCGACCATGCCGGCCACCGCCCCGACCTTCAGCCCGGCCGGGATCGCCAGCGCCCATTGCCCGATCAGCTCGCCCGCCGCCGCCCCGACGATGGTCGCCCCGACCGGCCGGCCGCGCCGGACCATCAGCTTGACGAAGCCCTCCGTCCTGCGCTCGGCCTGCGCGCGGTCATTGCCGGCATAGTCCTGGCGCAGCACCTCCAGCCGCGCGCCATGCAACGCGCGCGCCTCGGCCTCGGTCGGTCCGATCTGGGCCAGCTCCGGATCGGTATAGGTGACACGGGGAATGTGGGCGGTTCCGGCGCGTACCGGCAGGCGGAACAGGGCCGAGCGCAGTACCAGACCGGCGTGGTAACCGGCGAGATGGGTGAATTGCGGCCCGCGCGCGACATCGCCGATGGCGTAGACGCGGCGGTTGCTGCTGCGCAGCCCGGCATCGACGATCACGCCGCGCGCGTCATGGGCGACGCCAGCGGCATCGAGATCGAGCGCCCGAATCTGCGGCCGGCGCCCGGCGGCAACCAGCAGATGGCTGCCGGTCCAGCTCTGCCCGTCCTCGCCCTGCAGGGTGATGGCGCCAGCCGCACCCGACACCCGGGCCACCGGCGAGCGCTCGTGAATCGCCACCCCCTCGGCCCGCAGCCGGTCCAGCACCAGCGCCGCGGCCTCGGCATCCTCGCGGCCGAGCGCGGCCAGCGCCTCGATCACCGTGACCCGCGAGCCGAGCCGGGCAAAGGCCTGGGCCATCTCGATGCCGATGGGCCCGCCGCCCAGCACCATCAGATGCGCGGGACGCTCGTCCAGATCGAACAGGGTCTCGTTGGTCAGATACGGCACCGTGTCAAGGCCGTCGATGGGCGGGATGAGGGGGGCGGAGCCGGTGGCGATCACGAAGCGCCGCGCGCGGATGCGCTGCCCGCCGGCCTCGACGATGTCGGGGCCGGCAAATCGGGCCTCCGCCCGGATGACGCGCACGCCCAGCGCCTCGAAACGCTCGACCGAATCATGCGGGGCGATGGCGGCGATGACCCCCTGCACATGGTCCATGACCGCGGCGAAATCGACCTCCGCCCGCGCCGGCGCGATGCCGAATTCGGCGCCCAGCCCGCGGCCATGGGCGATATGGGCGGCAGCCAGCAGCGCCTTTGACGGCACGCAGCCATAGTTGAGGCAGTCCCCGCCCATGCGGCCGCGTTCGACCAGCACCACGCGCGCGCCCATCTGCGCCGCGCCGGCGGCCACCGACAGCCCGCCCGCGCCGGCGCCGATGATGCAGAGATCGGGGCGAATCTCGGGGTTCACAGCGGCTCCCTGCCGCGCAGGGCGCGGATGACGAGCGGCAGCAGCGCAAGCGCACAAAGCCCAAGGATCGGTCCCAGCACCGGCCAGCTGAGGAGGATGCCGAGATCGGGCTCGCCGCCCCGGTCGAAGATCTCGCCCAGCCCCGAGCCGACCCAGGCAAACGCCGCCGTGCCCGGCATGATGCCGAAGAAGGTGGTCAGCACGAAGTTGCGCAGCTTCACCCCCAGAAAGGCCGGCGCGAGATTGGCGACGAAGAATGGCACCGCCGGCACCAGCCGGATCAGCAGAAGCACGCTGATCTCGTTGCGGTGCAGCCCGGCCTCGATGCGCTTCAGCAGCCCGCCCTCGCGCGCCTGCGCCACCAGCCGCTCGTGCAGCGCATCGCCAAGCCCGGTCTTGGCGGCCAGAAACAGGATCGTCGCTCCCACGGTCGCCGCCACCACCGTCATCAGCGCCGCCGGAACGGCGCCGAACAGGAAGCCACCGGCCAGCGTCACCCACACCGCGCCGGGCAGCGACAGCGCCACCACCACCACATAGGCGATCATGTAGATCGCCCCGGCCAGCACCGCATTGCGGTCGCGAAAGGCGATGAGTTCCTCGCGATGGGTGCGCAGCGCCTCGAAGCTGAGATAGTCGGACAGCATCACCACCCCGACCGCGCCCGCGAGCACGATCGCGATCAGCGGCAGGGCGCGCCGCCAGCTCAGCACGCGCGACGCCATGGAGGGAGTTCCCGCATTCTTGACCATGGCAGCGACAATGGGCCCGGCCGGGCGATTGCGAAAGACCCGTCACGCGGGCTTGATGCGGGGTGAACCCTGCGCGGCCGCGCCCGGCGGGTTTGACAAGCCGGCGGCGGGCGACTAATAACCGGCCCTCCCGGCAGGCCCGGCGGATCGGGACCGGGCCGGGTCGCGTTACCGAGATGCGGCACAGCAAGAGAGATCACGGTCATGAAGCGCACCTTTCAGCCCAGCCGGCTGGTTCGCAAGCGCCGCCACGGGTTCCGTGCGCGGATGGCGACGAAAAACGGCCGCAAGATCATCAACAACCGGCGCCGGCAGGGCCGCAAGCGGCTGTCGGCCTGAGCGTCGGCCCGCAGGCGGGCGCGCTCGAGGGGCTGAAGAAGCGCCGCGATTTCCTGGCCGCGAATCGCGGGCGGCGGCGCGTGACCCCCGGCTTCATCCTTCTGGGCCGCGCGCGCGGCGACGGCAGCGACGCCATGCGCTTTGGCCTGACCGCATCGCGCAGGATCGGCAATGCCGTGACCCGCAACCGGGCGCGGCGGCGGCTGCGTGAAATGGCACGCGCGGTGCTGCCCGCCCATGGCCTGCCCGGCTGGGACTATGTGCTGATCGCCCGGCGCGACGCCACGACCACCCGGCCCTTCCGGTACATGGCTGACGAGCTGAAGGCGGCGCTCGCCGCGCTGCATGGGGGCCGGTCATGACACCGGCGGCCTGGGTCGTCTCGCTGCCCGTGCGATTCTACCGGCTGGTGTTCTCGCCATGGGTCGGGATGAGCTGCCGCTACCAGCCCAGCTGCTCGGCCTATGCGATGGAGGCGCTGGAGCGTCACGGCGCCCTGCGCGGCGGTTGGCTGGCGCTCAGGCGCATCCTGCGCTGCCACCCGCTGGGCGGATCGGGCATCGACAACGTACCCGACTGACGGCGCAGGCCTCCTCGCCCGGCGGGTGCGCGATCGGCCTTGCGCCCCCCGGCCACGGCGTGGATAGCTGCGAGCGCGAAACCGGAGCCCGCACCATGACCCCACCGCCCGCCGAAACGCCCGCACCGCACAGCCTTCAGGCCATCGAGGCCGCCCATGCCGCGCTGGCACCGCGGGTGATCGAGACGCCGGTGGTGGCGCTGGCCTCCGACCGCATCGCGCCGCATCTGCCGGCGGGTTGCGAGCCGGTGCTGAAGCTGGAGATCTTTCAGCAATCGGGTTCGTTCAAGGCGCGCGGCGCGCTTCTGAATATCGACGCGCTGGGAGCGGATGAGCGCGCGGCCGGGGTTACCGCCGTCAGCGCCGGCAATCACGCGCTGGCGGTCAGCTGGGCGGCGGCGCGCGAGGGCGTGCCGGCCAAGGTGGTGATGCTGCAAAGCTCCGATCCGGTGCGCATCTCCGGCTGCCGGGCGCTGGGGGCCGAGGTGGTGCTGGCCCCCGACGTCGCCGCGGCCTTCGAGGAGGTGGCGCGGATCGAGGCCGAGGAGGGGCGGGCCTTCATCCATCCATTCGACGCGCCGCTCACCCTGCTCGGTACCGCGACCTGCGGTCTGGAATTCTCGCGCCAGGCGCCGGGGCTCGATGCGGTGATCGTGCCGATCGGCGGCGGCGGGCTGATCGCCGGCATGGCGCGCGCCTTCAAGCTCACCCAGCCCGGCTGCACTGTCTACGGGGTGGAGCCGGAGGGGGCCGACACCATGCATCGCAGCTTTGCCGCCGGCGCGCCGCAGAAGATCGAGCGCGTGCGCACCATCGCCGACAGTCTCGGCGCGCCGATGGCACTGCCCTATTCCTTCGGCGAGGCGCGCCGGCATGTCGACGAGCTGGTGCTGATCGACGACGGCGCCATGCTGCGCGCCACCGCACTGCTCTTCGATGCGCTGAAGATCGCGGTCGAGCCGGCCGCGGCCGCCGCCAC
>RFIR01000029.1 GCA_003695135.1 Alphaproteobacteria bacterium
GCAGCCGCCTAGGGCCCGGATATGCAAACGGTCATACGCCGATCATACGGCGAAAAACCGCCCCCATATCCCTTCCAATCTTCAGTCATGTCAAAGAGCCGCCGCCCTTCCGGGAAGCATTCGGCGACGGAACCGCTGTTGCGCCTCCGCCGCCGGTGAGCGCGGTGTATAGGCAGATTCGCGCGCCCTTGCAAGCGGGTTTTTCACCCCGCCCGACCGGGTGCGGAACCGGGCCTCACACCCCTTCCACGATCATCACCTCGCGCTCGGCAGCACCGCGGGCGTGTTCGAGCGCGGCCTGATATTCCGGCGAGTTGTAGCAGGCCTCGGCCGCCTCGACCGAGGGAAAGCGCGCGACCACGTTGCGCGGCCGCACCGCGCCTTCCAGCGCAACGGTACGGCCGCCGCGGGCGAGAAACTCGCCGCCATGGGCGGCGATCGCCGGCCCGGCCAGCCTGGCATATTCGCCATATTCCGCCTCGTCGGTCACCGTGACATGTGCAATCCAGTATGCTGCCGGCATCCTGTCCCTCCCTGTTCCATTCACACCGCGGCGCGGCTTTCGGCCAGCACCCGCTCGGCCGCTTCGATGGCGGCATCGGCGCGCGCGAAATCCTCGCCGCCGGCCTGCGCCATCTCCGCCCGGCCGCCGCCGCCCCGGCCGCCCATCTCGGCCGCCGCAGCACGCACGATGTCGACCGCCGAGATGCGGGTGGCGAGATCAGCGGTGACCCCGGCCGCGATCGCCACCTTGCCGCCGGTATCGGACAGCAGCAGGATCGCGCCCGAGCCCAGCCGCTCCTTCTCCGCATCGATCAGCGCGCGCAGCTCCTTGCCCGACACGCCCTGCAGCTTGCGGGCGAGGAAGGGGATACCGGCAACGTCGCGTGCTGCCGGCGCGCCGCCGCCACCGCCGCCCATGGCCAGACGGCGGCGCAGATCGGCGAGCTCGCCCTCCAGCCGGCGGCGGTCCTCCATCAGCGCGCGCACCCTCTCGGGCACCTCCCCGGGCCGGGTACGCAGCAGCGCGGCGGTCTCGGCCAGAAGCTGCCGCTGCGCCTGCAGATGATCGAAGGCGGCGGCGCCGGTCAGCGCCTCGATGCGGCGGATGCCGGCGGCCGAGGCCGATTCGGCGGTGATGACGAACAGGCCGATATCGCCGGTGCGCGCCACATGGGTGCCGCCGCAAAGCTCCATCGAATAGATGCCGCCGGCCGGGCCGCTCTCGCCTTCGGGGCGCGTGCCCATCGACACCACCCGCACCTCATCGCCGTATTTCTCGCCGAAGAGCGCGCGGGCGCCCTGCGCCTGGGCCTCCCCGGGGCTCATCAGCCGGGTGATGACGGGCGCATTCTGGCGGATGAGCGCGTTGACCTCGCGCTCGACCCGCGCGATCTCGTCTGCGGTCATCGCCTTGCCATGCGAGAAGTCGAAGCGCAGCCGGTCGGGCGCCACCAGCGAGCCGCGCTGGGCGACATGATCGCCCAGCACCCGCCGCAGCGCCTCATGCAGCAGATGGGTGGCCGAATGATTGGCCCGCACCGGGCTGCGCCAGCCCGGATCGACGGTGAGGCGCGCCGATTGCTGGAGGGCGATGCGCCCCTCCTCGATCAGGCCGATATGCGCATGCAGCCCCTGATGCGCACGGGTGTCGGTCACCCGCACCCGGCCGGTCTCGGTCTCGATCACCCCGCGATCGCCGAGCTGCCCGCCGCTTTCGGCATAGAACGGCGTCTGGTTGAGGATCAGCGTCACCTCCTCGCCGGCTTCGGCGCTGTCGACCGCCCGGTCGCCGGCGAGGATGCGCAGGATCTGACCCTCGGCGCTTTCGGTCTCGTAGCCGAGAAATTCGGTCGCGCCCAGTTCCTCGGCCAGATCGAACCACAGTGCCTCGGACGCCGCCTCGCCCGAGCCCGACCACGCCGCGCGCGCCCGCGCGCGCTGTTCGGCCATCGCCCGCTCGAAGCCTTCCAGATCGACCTTGTGGCCGCTTTCGCGCAGCGCGTCCTGGGTCAGATCGAGCGGAAAGCCGAACGTGTCGTAGAGCCTGAAGGCGGTCTCGCCCGGCAGGGTGCCGCCCTCCGGCAGACGCGCCACCTCCTCGGCCAGCAGGTGCAGGCCGCGATCAAGCGTGTCGCGAAAGCGCGATTCCTCCAGCCGAAGGGTCTCGGTGATGATGGGCTCGGCGCGGGTGAGTTCGGGGAAGGCCTGGCCCATCTGGCGGACAAGCTCGGGCACCAGACGGTGCATCACCGCCTCCCGGCTTCCCAGCAGATGCGCGTGCCGCATCGCCCGGCGCATGATGCGGCGCAGAACGTAGCCGCGGCCCTCGTTGGACGGCATCACCCCGTCGGCGATCAGGAAGCTCGAGGAACGCAGGTGATCGGCGATCACCCGGTGATGCACCGCGCCGGGACCGTCAGGATCGCTGGCGGTGGCCTGGGCCGAGGCCTCGATCAGCGCACGCAAGAGATCGGTGGCGAACACGTCATGCTTGCCCTGCAGCACGGTTCCCATCCGCTCC
>RFIR01000258.1 GCA_003695135.1 Alphaproteobacteria bacterium
CTCGATCTTGCCGAGCGCACGGTCGAGGAGGTGATGAGCCACCGGCGCAACATCTTCATGATCGATGCCGATGCCGATCCGCAGGAGATCCTGACCGCCTGCCTGACCGCGCCCTATACTCGCATTCCGGTGTGGAAGGGTGATCCCGACAACATCGTCGGCGTGCTCCATGCCAAGGAGCTGCTGCGCGAGGTCGACCGGCTGGTGCGCCAGAGCGAGGGCGGGCTGGCCAATCTGGCCAAGCTTGACGTGATGAGCATCGTCATGGAGCCGTGGTTCGTGCCCGAGACCACGACGCTGGACGAGCAGATGCGCGCCTTCCTGCGCCGGCACAGCCATTTCGCGCTGGTGGTCGACGAATACGGCGCCCTGCGCGGTCTGGTCACGCTGGAGGACATCCTCGAGGAGATCGTCGGCGAGATCACCGACGAATACGACATCCGCGAGGAGGCCCTGACCCCGGACAAGGAAGGCTGGCTGACGGTGGACGGCACCGCCACCATCCGCGATCTCAACCGGGCGATGGACTGGTCGCTGCCCGATGACGAGGCGACCACCATTGCCGGTCTGGTCATCCACGAGGCGCAGACCATCCCCACCGTGGGTCAGGTCTTCAGCTTCCACGGCTTCCGCTTCGAGGTGCTGGAACGTCAGCGCAACCAGATCACCCGGCTGAGGGTGCGCCCGCTGTGATCCGTACTGCCCGGCCGCATCGGCAGCCGGACAGGAAATCGGGTTCGGGCCGCGGCCCTATTCCTGCACTGCCGGCGCAGGAGCCTCCTCGGCCGGGGCCGGCGCGGGCGTCCCTTCAGCCGGTGCGGTGGCGGGTTCCTCGGCCGGGGTTGCGTCGGTCGCTTCCGCGGCTCGGGGCGGCGCAGGGGTTTCGGTGACGCTCGCCTGGGGCGCAGTCTCGGGCAGACCATGCGGCCGGTCGGTCTTGAGATATTCGAAGAAGTCCGAATCCGGCGTGATCACCAGGCTGGAATTCTTCCCCTTCAGCGCCCGCTCATAGGCCGCGAGCGAGCGGTAGAAGGCGAAGAATTCCGGATCGAGCCCGTAGGCGGCGGCATAGATGGCGTTGCGCTTGGCATCGGCCTCGCCGCGGATGATCTCGGCCTTCTTGTGCGCGGCCGAGACCGTCTCGACCGCGGTGCGGTCGGCCTGGGCGCGGATGATCTGCGCCGCCTCCTTGCCGCGGGCACGCTCGTCGGCGGCCATACGCTGACGCTCGGCCTGCATCCGCCCGAAGGTGGCTTCGAGGTTCTGGGTCGGCAGATCGGCGCGCTTGATGCGGACATCGACGATCTCGACGCCCAGATCGCTCGAGGAGGCCCGCGCGATGTCGCGGATCTTGGTCATCAGCTGGGCACGGTCGGCCGAAAGCAGCGTGTTCGACGTCACCGAGCCGAGCTCCTGACGCATCGCCGCGCGCAGGATGCTGTCGAGCCGGGTACGTGCGGCACGCTCGCTGCCCACCGCCCGGCGGAACGCTTCGGGATCGGTGATCCGCCAGCGCGCGAAGGCATCGACCACCAGACGCCGGTTGTCAAGCGGGGTGATCTCCAGCGGATTGGTATCCAGAGACAGGATGCGGTCTTCATAGCGCACGACGTTCTGGATGAAGGGCAGCTTGAAGGCGAGCCCGGGCTCCTGGCGCTTGGCGACGACCTGGCCGAACTGCAGCACCAGCACCTGCTCGCGTTCGTCCACCACATAGACGGAGGCGAAGAGGGTGATGCCGAGCGCCACCGCCACCACGATGCCGATCAGGGAGGATCGTTTCATTTCTTCACCTCCTCGCGACGGCGCAGCTCGGGCAGTGGCAGATAGGGAACCACGCCGGTCCCCCTTTCCTCGGCCGAACGGTCGATGATGATCTTGTCCACGCTGCCCAGTACCCGCTCCATGGTCTCGAGATAGAGGCGCCTGCGGGTGACGTCCCGGGCCTGGGTGTATTCGGCAAGAATCGCCTTGAAACGGCTCGCCTCGCCCTCGGCCTCATTGACCACCCTGGCCCGATAGGCCTCGGCCTCCTGCACCACCTGCGCCGCCTCGCCGCGTGCGGCAGCAAGGCGCTGGTTGGCATAGGTCTCGGCCTCCTTCTTGAACTTGTCGCGCTCCTGCTCGGCGGCCTGGACGTCACGGAAGGAATCGATGACCTCTGCCGGCGGGTCGGCACCGTCGAAGTTGACCCGCACGATGTTGATGCCCGAGTTGTAGCTGTCGAGAATCGACTGGATCAGCTGCCGGACCTCCTGGCTGACGATGGCGCGGTCGCGGTTGAGGATCGGCTGCAGTTCCGACCGGCCGATGATCTCGCGCATCGCCGATTCGGAGACTGCACGGATCGTCGCCTCGTGATCCTTCAGGTTGAACAGGAACTTGCCCAGATCGGAGATGTTCCAGACCACCTGAAAGTCGATGTCGACGATGTTCTCATCCCCGGTCAGCATCAGGCCGGGATCGCGTTGCGACCGCGTCCCCGGCGGCGCCACGCCGATATCGAGCTGCTGCTCGCGGGTGACGGGACGCTTTTCATAGGTCACCACCGGCCATGGTGCGAAATTCAGCCCCTGTCCCTGCGGCTGGCCGGTATATTTGCCGAAGAACAGATGTACCGACTGTTCCTCGGGGTTGACCCGATAGAGCGACATGTACAGCCAGCCGGCAAACAGCGCGAGCAGGATCAGGATCCAGCCGCCGCGCCCGATGCCCGGCCCGCCGCGATCGCGCCGCCCGGGCGGGCCGCCGCGGCCGCCCATCAGCACCCGCAGCTGTTCCTGCCCCTTGCGGACGATCTCGTCGATATCGGGAACGTTGTTGCCGCCGGGCTTGTTGCCGCCGCCCCACGGATTGCGGTCGGGCCGCTTGTCCCGGTCGTCATCGTCGCCGCCGCCCCAGGGGCCGCCATTCTTTCCATAAGGCATTGCCTGCCTTCACCTCCGCCGATGTGTCTGGTCCCATGTGTGCCCTGGAACCATCAAGTCAAGCCTCAGCCGACCGGATCGCGCATGGTCACAAGCTCCTCGGCCGCGGTGGGATGCACCGCGACCGTCCGGTCGAAATCCTCCTTGGTCGCGCCCATGCCGATGGCAATCGCGGCCAGCTGGATCATGTCGCCGGCGACATGGCCGACGATGTGGCAGCCCAGCACGCGGCGGGTTGCGGCATCGACGACGAGCTTCATCAGCATCCGCTCGTCGCGCCCCGAGATGGTCGAGCGCATCGGCCGGAACCGGGTGCGGTAGATTGCCACCTCTCCCGCCGCCCGCGCCTCGGCCTCGGTCAGACCGACGGTGCCGATCTCGGGCAGGGTGAACACGGCTGAGGCCACCAGCCGGTGATCCATGCTGGTCGGCCGGCCGCCGAACACCGTCTCGGCGAAGGCCTGGCCTTCCCTGATCGCCACCGGGGTCAGCGCGATGCGGTCGGTGACATCGCCCACTGCAAAGATCGAGGGCACCGCGGTCTGCGACCATTCATCCACCTCGATGGCACCGCCGGGCGCGATACCGACCCCCAGCGCCTCCAGCCCCAGCCCGGCGCTGTTCGGCCTGCGTCCGGTGGCAAACAGGATCTCGCCCGCCTTTATGCTCTGGCCCGATTTGAGGGCGATGGTCAATGCGCCGCGCGCGCCGGAGATCGCGGTGACATCCTCATGCAGGCGCAGATCGATCCCGTCCGCGGCCACCGATTCGGTCAGATGATCGCGGATGTCGTCGTCAAAGCCGCGCAGCAGCCGGTCCCGGCGGTAGAGCTGGATCACCTCGACGCCCAGCTTGCTGAGGATGCAGGCGAATTCGCAGGCGATGTAGCCGCCGCCGACCACCACGATCCGCTCGGGCAG
>RFIR01000030.1 GCA_003695135.1 Alphaproteobacteria bacterium
GCCGCGGCGGCACCCCCCAGAAGCGTCAGCGCCTGGCGACGGTCGAAACGGTTCATGATGTCCTCCCTGATCTGCGTCGCCCCTATCTAAAGCGGTTTGCGCGGCGAAGGAAACACTCCCCGGCAGGCATCGGCGGGACCGGGCCGGGGCGGGACCGGGTGTCGACCTGAACCGGCCGGGGGGCGATCCGGTGGCGATGGAGGCCGGAGGCGCGCGGTCCTACCGGTTTGCCCCGGGCTGCCACAGCACGTCGCCGGCGCCATTGTCATTGGCGACCCGCGCGGCGACGAAGAACCAGTCCGACAGCCGGTTGAGATACTTCACCGCCTCGGGATTGACCTCCTTGGCGGCTGCCAGCTCGACAGTCAGCCGCTCGGCCCGCCGGCAGACGGTGCGGCACAGATGCAGATGTGCGGCAAGGGCACTGCCCCCGGGCAGCACGAAGCTTCTCAGCGGTTCGAGCGCGGCATTCATCGCATCGATCTCCGCCTCCAGCCGCGCGGTCTGGGCCGCGGCCATGCGCAGCGGGGGATGATCGGATTCGGCCTCTCCCGCCTTCGCCGGCCGGCACAGATCGGCGCCGAGATCGAACAGGTCGTTCTGGATCCGGGCGAGCGCGGCATCGGCCTCGCCCGTCGCATGCAGCCGCGCCAGACCGACCGTGGCATTGGCCTCGTCCACCGTGCCATAGGCGGCGACGCGCAGGCTGGATTTCGCCACCCGGCTGCCGTCGCCGAGCGCGGTATCTCCGCGGTCGCCGCCGCGGGTGTAGATGCGGTTGAGCACGACCACGGGGCCGATCCGGGCCTATTTCGGCGAGCGCTTGGCGAGGATGCGCTGCAGCGTGCGCCGGTGCATGTTGAGCCGCCGCGCGGTTTCCGAGACGTTGCGGTCGCAAAGCTCGAACACGCGCTGGATATGTTCCCAGCGCACCCGGTCGGCCGACATCGGGTTTTCCGGCGGCGGCGGCTTCTGCCCGCCGACCGAAAGCAGCGCCGCCTCGACGTCATCGGCATCTGCCGGCTTGGAGAGATAGTCGGTGGCGCCGATCTTGACCGCGGCCACCGCGGTGGCGATGGCGCCATAGCCGGTCAGCACGATGATGCGGCTGTCGGGGCGGGCGGCGCGCAGCTCCTCGACCACCTCCAGCCCGTTGCCGTCCTCCAGCCGCAGATCGACAACGGCATAGGCCGGCGGCCGTTCGCGGGCGATGCTGCGCCCCTCGGCCACGCTCAGCGCGATCTCGGGCGCGAAGCCGCGCTTTTCCATCGCGCGGGCCAGGCGGCGGGCGAAGGGTTCGTCATCATCGCAGATGACAAGAGAATTGTCTTCGCCGATGGCGGCAAAACTGTTCTCGTTCATGCGGGCGAGGGCTCCTGCGCTATTTTGTCCCGGTATTGATGCAGAAGCGCGGGATTGTCAATTTTTGGGCCAGTCTTCGATCACTTCTGCAAAGCATGTGACCGATTTGACAATGTCCTCGGCGGTGGCATTGCCGCCATAGACATCGAGCAGCCCCATCTCGGGATGCATCAGGTACGAATAGACGGTGTGGTTGACCAGATAATCCTCACCCTCGCCGGCAGCGGCGGCATAGGCGCCATAGGCCTTCATCGCGGCATCGACCTGCGCCCGGCTGCCGGTGAGGCCAAGCATCTCGGGGTGCAGGTTGGCGGTATAGTCCGCCATGATCTGCGGCGTGTCGCGTTCGGGATCGACCGAGATGAAGACGGGCCTGAGTGCGATGCCCTTTTCGGCCAGCATGTCCACCGCCTCGGCGTTGCGGCTGGCGTGCAGCGGGCAGACATCGGGACAGTAGGTATAGCCGAAATAGATCAGCGCCGGCCGGTCGATCACCTGTTTGTCGGTGACCGTGGCCCCGGTTTCGTCGACCAGCTCGAACGGCCCGCCGATGGTGTCGAACGCGCCGGCGATCTGCGTCGTGCGGCAGGCCTTGAGCGGATCCTCGCTGCCCGGGCCGAAGGCGAACCAGGCCCCTGCGGCAAGGCCGGCGACGATGACGATGACGGCGGCGATCGCGGCTGTTCTGTGCATCTGCGTCCTCCCCTTCCCGGCCCGGCAAACTGGACCCGCATGCGTCGCGCTGCAACCCGTATGCGGGTCGCGGCGGCTTTCCTGCGTCAATTCGGCGTGATAGGCGGCTTGGAATGTCCGACAGCTCCGACACGCTCCTGACCAACGGCGCCCGTTCCGACTGGATCCGGCTGCGCACGCTGATCCTTTTGCGCTGGCTGGCGGTGAGCGGACAGTCGGCGGCGGTGCTGGTCGCGCATTACCTGCTCGATATCGACCTGCCGCTCGACCTCACCTCCTTCGCCATCGCCGCCTCGGCCGCATTCAACATCATCTCCACGCTGGTGCATCCCGAGAGCAAGCGGCTTTCCGAACGCGACGCGGCGCTGACGCTGCTGTTCGATCTCCTGCAGCTCTGCGCGCTTCTGTTCCTGACCGGCGGTCTGACCAATCCCTTCTCGATCCTGGTGCTGGTGCCGGTGACCATCTGCGCCTCTGCCCTGACCCTGCGCGCGACGATCGCGCTGGCGCTGATCGCGGTGGCGCTGATCTCGGTGATGGCGGTGTGGCATGTGCCGCTGCGCTATGGCGACGGCACGCCGCTGACCCTGCCGCCGATCTATACCGCCGGGGTCTGGACCGCGCTGATGATCAGCATCGTTTTCCTCGCGCTCTATGCGCGTCGGGTGACGGTGGAGACCTTCACCATGTCCCAGGCGCTGGTCGCCACCCAGATGGCGCTGGCGCGCGAGCAGCGGCTGACGGCGCTGGGCGGGCTGGTCGCGGCCGCGGCGCACGAACTCGGCACGCCGCTGGCCACCATCAAGCTGACCGCATCGGAGCTTTTGCGCGACGCCGAGCCGGGATCGGAACTGCGCGAGGATCTGGAACTGATCCGCGATCAGAGCGATCGCTGCCGCGACATCCTTCGCGCGCTGGGCAGCATGGGCAAGGACGACACCCATCTGCGCTTCGCGCCGGTCTCGGCGCTGGTCGAGGAGGCGGCCGAGCCGCATGCCGAGCGCGGCAAGCGCATCGTGCTGCGCGTGGGCGGCAAGCCCTGCGCGGCCGATGCGGGCGGCCAGCCCGAGATCCGCCGTCACCCCGAGATCATCCATGGCCTGCGCAACCTGATCCAGAACGCTGTGGATTTCGCGGACAGTCATGTCTGGATCGACATTGACTGGGACGAGGAGATGCTGCGCATTGCGGTGGGCGATGACGGGCCGGGCTATCCGCCCGACATGCTGGGCCGGATCGGCGACCCCTTCATCCGCGCCCGCGGGACGGCCCGCAGCATGCAGCCCGCCCGGCCGGAATACGAGGGCATGGGGCTGGGTCTGTTCATCGCCAAGACGCTGCTGGAGCGTTCGGGCGCGCATCTGACCTTCGCCAACGGTTCGGAGGAGGGTGCCGGCCGCTCCGGCGCTCCGCTCGCCGATCCCGATCTCGCCCGCCCGCCGGGCGCGATCGCCGAGGTGGTCTGGCCGCGCGCGATGATCGAGGCGCCGCGATCGGAGACGCGCGGGCCACTCGCCCCCAACCCGTCATTCGACTTAACTGATCGTTAACCCTCGGTGTTCTACTTAAGGTTGAGCATCCGCGGGAGTAGCCATGTCCTTCCCAGACCGCCTGTCGGCAGGCTGGAGCGCGTTGACGGAGCAGCTGGGCGTCGCCTCCGAGGCCCCGATCGTGTTTCTGCTTGCTGTCCTGGGGGGGGCGCTGGGCGTCTATCTGGCCGGCCGACTGCAGGCGCGGCGCGACCGGACGATCCCGCCCTGGTTCGAGATCGGCGACGTCGCGATGCTTCTGTTCCGCGGCCGGTCGCTGGAGGCCGCCAATCCCGCCGCCCGGCGCCTGCTGGCCCGCATCGGAGGCGAAGCAGCGCCCCTTGCGCGTCTCACCGGCTGGATCGCCGCCACGGCGCCCGAACTCGCGCGCGGCCTCGAGGAACGGTTCGAAGCCGGCGAATCATTCTCGGCCGTGTTCCGCGATGATCGCGGCGAGCATGTCGAACTGCGCCTGCGCAGCCAGGGGGCGCTGTCGGCGCTGCAGATCGCACCAGCCTCGCAGCTGCATGCCGAGCGCGAGGCGGCCTGCGCCCGGCTGGCGGAGATCGAGCGCGAGCGGGCACGTCTGAACGCCCTGCTCGACGCGGTGCCGGTATCGCTGTGGCAGCGCAGCCGGGACGGCCGGCTGGTCTGGTCCAACCGGGCCTATCGCGAACTGGCAGCCGAGCGCGGGCTGGACCCCGACGATCCGGTGACCGCCCGCGAGCTGGCCGCGCCGGCACTGGTGGTCGATGAGGGGCGCGAGGGCATGCGCCCGCGCCGGGTGGCGCTGCCGGCACAGGATGGCGAGCGGCACTGGTTCGACGTGGTCGAGACCGATCTCGACGAGGATCTGATCGGCGGCTGCGCGGTATCGGCCGATCCGGTGGTCCGCGCCGAGGCCGCACTCAAGCGTTTCGTCGAGACGCTGACCGAGACCTTCGCCCATCTGCCGACCGGGCTGGCGGTCTTCGATCGCAACCGCCGGCTGGGGCTGTTCAATCCCGCGATCTCGGAGATCCTCAAGCTCGACCCGGCCTGGCTGGCCCGTCGCCCGACCCTGCTCGATTTTCTCGAGATGCTGCGCCAGAACCGGCGCATGCCCGAACAGCGCGACTATCTGGCCTGGCGGCGCAAGCTGACCGCACTGGAACGCGATGCGGAGGCGGCGAATTACGAGGAGGACTGGATCCTGCCCTCCGGCCAGACCCTGCATGTGGTCGGCCGGCCGCATCCGCAGGGGGCCATCGCCTTTCTGTTCGAGGACATCTCGGCCTCGATCCGGCTCGAGACCCGCTACCGTTCGCAGATCGACACGCTGCGCGCGGCGCTCGACAAGCTGCCCGAGGCGCTGACCCTGTTCGGTCCCGACGGCACGCTGGCCTATGCCAACACCGCCTTTCAGGGGGTGTGGGGCTTCGACCCCTGGCTGGGCGAGAAGGCGCCGCATGTCTCGGCGCTGATCGCGCTGCTTGCCGATGCCAGCGAGCCGGCCACGCTGTGGCGCGATCTGCTGGAGTTTGCCACCGGGCAGGAGGAGCGCGTCGCATGGGCGGTGCGGATCAAGCTCAAGGACGGGCGTATCCTGCGCGGACGGTTCGCACCGCTGCCCGACGGCTCGACACTGATGAACTTCGTCGACGAAACCGAGCGCGAGCGCAGCCATCAGCACATTCTCGAACGGCTCGACGAACGCGAGAATGCCCGCGTCGAGGGCATGCGCCTCGCCGCCCAGCTCGCCCTGCAGATCGACACCGACATCGACGCGCTGGAGCGGATGGTCGAGACCCTGCCCGAGACGGGGCGGGCGGGGGCGGAGGATCTGCTCGCACGTCTGCGCGGACGCATCGCCGCGCTCTCCGACCTGCCGCGCCTGCAGGGCCGCCAGCGGACGGAACCGGAGGCATGCTGGTTCGACGAGGTCGTCTCGCGCGTGCAGCGCACGGCCGCGGGGCGGCGCGTCGGCGTAGAGGTACAGGCCGCTTCCGGCGCCGATCCGGCCGGCATATCCGAACGCCGGCTGCGCCAGGTGCTGTTCCACCTGCTCAGCGAATCGGTCACCCGCTGCATCGAGGGCGGAACGGTGACGCTGTCGATCCGCCGCACGCCGGAGGCTCTGGCGCTTTCCACCGTCGCACCGGTGGATGCCGGGCATGGGAGGGAGGAGGAGTCGGGGCTGTTCGGCGGGCTTCTGGCCAGGCTCATCGAATCGCTCGGCGGCACCGTCTCGGCAGCGGTCGACGGGGATGGCCGGCTGCAGCTCGGCTGCACCCTGCCGGTGCCGCTGCCGGCGGTTCAGGCGCCGGGCGAGCGGGTGGAGGAGGAACGCCCGGTCTCCTCGGCGTGACCGTCCCGCCCGGCGATGGACAACCTCCGCCTCCCCTGCCGACCTGCCGACGACGAACCGCCGCACCCGCCCCGCCCGGTCCGGACACAGCCTCTGCGGCTGCATCGGCGTCCGGTCGCATGGCACCCGATCGCGCCATCCTGCGCAAAACGACTTGATATCCCGCCCGATGCAGCCGATATTCGGACCGCCTGACGTTCCACTATTGAACTGCTGTCTACGTCTTCTGGCGAGCAGTCCTTCGATATCGGACCGAAACGCCGCCGCCGGTGCATCTTGCAGCCGGCCTTATGAAACCAGAGACGGAGACGATCATGCCGGTTGGCAAGGTGAAGTGGTTCAACACCATCAAGGGGTACGGGTTCGTGGAGCCCGAGGGCAGCTCGAAGGATGTGTTCCTGCACATCTCGGCGCTGGAGCGGGCCGGCCTGCCGGCCCCGGCCGAAGGTCAGAAGATTTCCTTCGAGCTGGAAACCGGTCGCGACGGCCGCCAGTCGGCCGGCGATGTGAAATTCGTCGACTGAGCCGGCCCGGCCGCCAGCGACGGGTGCGGATTCCGGCGCCCGTTGCCGGCGGCATTCAGAAATCGCTCGCGATGCCCTTGCGCTCCCAGTCGCCGTAACGGGTGGGCTCGGGCCCGTCGCGGCCGCCGAGTTCAGGCGGCAGCGCCTCGCGCGGCCTCTGGCGCCGCGCCCGCGCCTCCGCCAGCGCGCGTTCGGCCGCCTCGGCCATGCGCCGCGCCCGCTCTTTATCGCTGGTCTGACCGGACATATATCCCTCTTCGCAATCCTGTCGGCGACATAGGCGCAGGCAGGCTCCGGGATCAACCCCGAGCGGAAGGAGATCGAGGCGTGAACGGCATCAAGACGCTCGTGCTGCTGTCGGCGCTCACCGCGCTGTTCATGGGCGTGGGCTGGCTGATCGGCGGCTTCACCGGCATGGTCATCGCACTGGGCGTGGCGATCGCCACAAACGCGCTGGCCTACTGGAATTCCGACAAGCTCGCGCTGCAGATGCATCATGCCGAGCCGGTGACGCGGGCGAGCGCGCCGGATCTGCACCGGCTGGTGGCGGAGCTGTCGCAGAAGGCCGGTCTGCCGATGCCTGCGCTCTACATCATTCACGAGGACCAGCCCAACGCCTTCGCCACCGGGCGCAGCCCGGAAAACGCCGCGGTCGCGGTCACCTCGGGGCTGTTGCGCATCATGAGCCGCGAGGAGCTTGCCGGCGTCATCGCCCATGAGCTGGCCCATGTGAAGAACCGCGACACGCTGGTCATGACCATCGCCGCCACCGTCGCCGGCGCCATCTCGATGCTGGCCCAGTTCGGCCTGTTCTTCGGCGGCGGGCGCGACCGCAATCCGCTGGGCGTCATCGGCGTGATGCTGGCGGTTTTCCTCGCCCCGCTTGCGGCGCTGATGATCCAGATGCTGATCAGCCGCACGCGCGAATATGCCGCCGACCGCGGCGGGGCCGAGATCACCGGCCACCCGCTGTGGCTGGCCTCGGCGCTGGAAAAGCTCGCCGGCTATGCCGGCCGGATCGAGATGGAGAGCGCCGAGCGCAACCCGGCGACCGCGCACATGTTCATCGTCAACCCGCTGTCGGGGCGGCGCATGGACAGCCTGTTTTCCACCCATCCCGACCCGGCCAACCGCATCGCCGCGCTGCGCGAGATGGCCGGCCTTCCCGCCGATCCGCGGCCGAGCGTGCGTCGCTCCACCACCCGCCGCAACGAGACGGTGCATCGCCGCGGCCCGTGGTCGCGCCGCAGCCCCTGGCGGTGAGCGCCGCGGGGCTGAGCGAACGCCGCGCGGCGCTGACGCTGATCGAGGCGGTGCTGGTGCATGGCCGGCCGCTCGAGGAAGGCACGCTCGATCCCGGGCTCGACCCGGCACTGCGCGCCGCCGCCCTGCGCAGGGCAGCCGCCACCCTGCGCCGGCTCGGCCAGATCGACGCGCTGCTGGACGGCTTCCTGAAGAAGAACCCGCCGGGGCGGGTGCGCAACATCCTGCGGCTGGCCAGCGCCGAGCTGCTGCTGGGCCGGGTGCCGGCCCATGCCGCGGTCGATCTCGCCGTCCGGCTGGCCGCTGCCGACCGGCGATTGGCGCATCTGAAGGGGCTGGTGAATGCCGTCACCCGCCGCGTGGCGCGCGAGGGGCCGGCGATCTGGGCCCGACAGGATGGTGCCGAATTCGTCTGGACCGCGCCGATGCGCGCGGCGATCGCCGCGGCCTGGGGCGAGGCTGCCGCCCGGGCGATGGCGCGCGCGCATCTCGATCCGCCACCAACCGATCTGACCCTGCGCGATCCGGAAAGCGCCGCGCACTGGGCAGGACGGCTCGACGCCGAGCTGCTGCCCACCGGCTCGCTGCGCCTCGCCCGGCCGGGGCAGGTCTCGGCCCTGCCCGGCCATGATGCCGGCGCGTGGTGGGTGCAGGATGCCGCCGCGGCGATCCCGGCGCGGATGCTGGGCGCGGTGTCGGGCGTGCGGGTGCTCGATCTCTGCGCCGCGCCGGGCGGCAAGACCCTGCAGCTCGCCGCTTCCGGGGCCCGGGTCACCGCGCTCGATATCTCCCCGCACCGGCTGGAGCGGGTTGCCGAAAACCTCCGCCGCACCGGGTTGAGCGCCGAAATCGTCGCCGCGGATGCGCTGGAATGGCGGCCCGCGGCGGGCTTCGACGCCGTGCTGCTCGACACGCCCTGCTCGGCCACCGGCACCATGCGCCGCCATCCCGACCTGCCGCACCGGCGCGGCGCGCTCGATCTCGCGCCGCTGATCGCGCTGCAGG
The DNA here is from genome assembly GCA_003695135.1 of Alphaproteobacteria bacterium. Classification (GTDB taxonomy): domain Bacteria; phylum Pseudomonadota; class Alphaproteobacteria; order Rhodobacterales; family Rhodobacteraceae; genus J013. Next base: position 8,724 of record RFIR01000030.1, read on the forward strand.
ACCGGCTGCTCGACCGGGCCTGGCGCTGGGTCGGGCCGGGTGGAAGACTGGTCTTCGCCACCTGCTCGCTGCTGCCGGAGGAGGGCGAGGCGCGTGCGGCGGCATTTCTCGCCCGCAGCCCCGATGCCGAACCGTTCACGGCCGACATCCCCGGGCTGGAGCCGGGCTGGCTGCGCGACGGCATGCTGCGGCTGCGGCCCGATTACTGGCCCGAACGCGGCGGCATGGACGGGTTTTTCGCCGCCGCCTTCCAGCGCCGCAGGTGACAGCGCCGCATGGCCGGGCTATGCTTGACGAAATGCACAAGACCAGGACCGACGAGCAGGACCGGTAACGATGGCCAGCATTGATGCGGTTCGGCCCGGCTGGGGCGGCCGGCTGAACGAGCGGTGGCGCGATCTCGCCAATGCCCTGACCACCCTTCGGGCCCGGCTGGCGCCGGCGCCGCGGGCATTCGTGTGGCAGCCCCAGCCCAGGGCGGTGGGCTCCTTCGCGCGGGCGCGCCAGCTTTGCGCCGGCACCTTCCTGTTCGCCGGGCGGCTGGTGCAGCATTCCGGCCCGATCTGGGAGGTCGGCCCCCCCAGCCGCGAATTCGCCGATGCGCTGCAGGCCTTCATCTGGATGGAC
>RFIR01000259.1 GCA_003695135.1 Alphaproteobacteria bacterium
CGCGATCGCCGGACCCTTTCCCGCGCCTCGACGCCCCCGGTTTCGAAAGCTTCGGGCATTCCCGCCAGACGGGTCGGCCGAAGGGGCGGCCGGTATCACGCCTTCTTCGGCCGTCAAGGCAACCGCTGGTGCGGCGCAGCTGCGGTGCGGCCTTGACGGTCGCCTCAGGCGCGGGAAGCGATGGCAGTCCGGATGCAAGGCGGAAAGCCCGGAGGGCGGATGCTACTCCATCGGCTCGTCGTCATGGCCGCCGAACAGCGTGCGCTGCTGGTCGCCCTCCAGATCGTCATACTGGTGCGAGCGGATCGACCAGATGAAGGCCGCGAGGCCGATGCCGCCGAGCAGCAGCGAAACCGGGATGAGCGCGCCGAGGATCGTCATCCCGCCCGCCTGACCCGGAGCGCGTTCAGCACCACCACGATCGAGGAGCCCGACATTGCCAGCGCCGCGATCAGCGGGGTTACCGCGCCTGTAAACGCCACCGGGATCGCCACCAGGTTGTAGATGAGCGCCAGCCCGAAGCTTTCCAGCGCCCGTGCCCGGGCCGAACGCGCCACGCGCAGCGCGCGCAGCACCGCCCCCAGCCGCTCGCCGCTATAGACGAGCCCGGCCGCGGCGCGGCTGACATCGGCGGCCGAGGCGGGCGACATCGAGGCATGCGCCGCCGCCAGCGCCGGCCCGTCATTGAGCCCGTCGCCCACCATCAGCACCCGGCGGCCGTCATCGCGCCAGCGCTGCAGGATGGCGAGCTTGTCGCCCGGATGAAGCCCGTGATCGCAATTGGCGATGCCGGTCGCCTGTGCGATGCGCGCCACCGCATCGGCGCCGTCGCCCGACAGCAGCGCCAGATCCAGCCCCATCCCGCGCAGCGCCGCGCAGGTCTCGGCCGCATCGGCGCGCAACTGCTCCGAGAACCGGAAGGCGCAGGTCCGGCCGTCGCCGGTATCGAGCACCACATCGGCCGGATCATCCGTCTCGCCCGCCCAGCCCGGCCGGCCAAGGCGCAGGCGGTGCGCGCCCATCCGCGCCTCGACGCCGAAGCCGGGCACCTCGCGGAGATCGTCGAGCGGGGCGGGGCGGATGCCCAGCGCCTCGGCCCGTGCCGCGATGGCGCGCGAGAGCGGATGGCGCGAGGCGCCGGCCAGCGCGGCCGCGAGCGGCCAGGCCGGGTCGTCAGCCCGGGGCGCGGTGGCAAGCTGCGGCGTGCCCTCGGTCAGGGTGCCGGTCTTGTCGAAGGCGATCAGATCGACCTCGGCCAGCCGCTCCAGCTCCGCCCCGTCCTTGAGGAAGATGCCGGTGCGGAACAGCCGCCCGGTCGCCGCCGCGTGCACGGTGGGCACCGCCAGCGCCAGCGCGCAGGGGCAGGTGATGATCAGCACCGCGGTTGCGACGGACAGCGCGACCTGCCAGTCGCCGGTCGCCAGGAACCAGCCGGCAAAGCCGAGCGCGGCCAGCACATGCACCGCAGGCGCATAGATGCGCGCGGCGCGGTCGGCAAGCCGGTCGTAACGGCCCCGCCCGCGTTCGGCGGCATCGACGAGGCGGGCGATCTCGGCCAGGAGCGTGTGCCGCCCGGCAGCACTGACCCGCATCTGCAGCGCGCCGGTGAGATTCAGCATGCCCGCATGAAGCTGCGCGCCGGGCTCGACCGGCTCGGGCCGGCTTTCGCCGGTGACCAGCGAGCGGTCGAGATCGCTGGATCCGCGCTCGACCACGCCATCGGCCGGCACCCGCTCGCCCGCGGCGATCTCGACCAGCATGCCGGGTTCCAGCGACGCGGTGGCGATGGGGACGCGGCGGCCATCGGGCAGGATCTGCAGGGCGCTGCGCGCGGTCAGGCTGTCGAGCTCGGCCGCGGCCGAGCGCGCGCGGGCGCGGGTGCGATGGTCGAGATAGCGGCCGATCAGCAGGAAGAAGATCAGCACGATCCCGGCATCGAAATAGGCGTGCTGCTGGTGCTGCGCGGTGGAGAGGAGCGAGCTGAAGGCCGACAGCGCGATGGCCAGCGTGATCGGCACATCCATGTTGAGCCGTCCCGCCGTCAGCGCGCCATATGCGCTGCGGAAGAAGGGCAGGCCGGCATAGACCATGGCCGGCAGCGCGATCAGCCCCGAGATCCAGTGAAAGAGATCGCGCGTGGCCTCGCCCGCCCCGGACCAGACCGAGACCGACAGCAGCATCACGTTCATCGCGGCAAAGCCGGCCACGCCCATGCGCAGCAGCAGATCGCGCCCGGTGGTGTCGGTGGCGGTCGGATCGGGCAGGGTGTCGTCGAGCGGGCGGGCGGCATAGCCCTTGCCCTCCAGCACCGCGACCAGCGCCCCGGCATCGGTGAGCCGCGGATCGATCTCGGCGCTCAGCCGCTTGTTGGTCAGATTCACCCGCGCCTTGAGGATGCCGGGCTGTCCGGCCAGCGCCTTTTCCACCCCGGCGATGCAGCCGGCGCAGCGAATGGAGGGCAGGAGAAGCTCGACCCGCTCGGTCCGCGCCGTGGCGGATTCGGCCTGCGAGGGGGAGGGGCTGTCCAGGAGTGCCATCAGCCGCGCTCCGGCACCGTCAGCGCGGCCGAGACGTGATAGGCCGGGCCCTCGATCGAGCGCAGCTCCAGCCGCCACCG
>RFIR01000260.1 GCA_003695135.1 Alphaproteobacteria bacterium
GCTTTGCGCTGCCCGCAACGCCAGCCGGGATCGTTGCCAGCAGAACGAGACCGAAACAGACCAGCAGCCCGACATTCAACCCGACATACTGCATGTGGTGCTCCGCACCCAGCGCGGCGAGGATGTATCCGCCGGAAAACACCGCAAGTTGCAGGGCAGCGAGCAGAAGCGCGCCGCGTCCGGATCTGGCGATAAGGGGAAGCAGTGCGAGAATGCCGTAATGAGACCCCTGCGAAACTCCGGCGCGACCGGGTATCCCAGGCGAGACGCGTTTTCTGCCAACCTGTACTGCGCGCGCATAAGGTAATTAGAAAATAATTCCCCAATCAATATTTACCAAATAGGTGAAAATCATGGATAATCGCCGCTGGCGCCGCATTTCGCGGCGCCCAGGCGAAGCGACAGGGTCTGGCCAGTGGAGCTTCGCAGGGGTCTCTAGAAAATAATTCCCCAATCAATATTTATCAGAGCCCCCCGCAAAACTCAACCAGCCAGACCCGGGCGCTGCGCTTGGGCGCCACGAAATTGTGGCGCCACATGCGCTATTTTTGTTTTCACTGTTAGTTGACAAATATTGATTACGAAGTTATTTTCTAGTTACTTTACGTGCGTTCAATTCTTATTCTACTGAACCCTCATGCATTCAGGATGCCCGCCTGCATCCGGGTTTTGCAGGGGTCTCTATCAAATAGGTGAAAATCATCAATAATCGCCGCCGGCGCCGCATTTCGCGGCGCCCGAGCGCAACGCCCGGCTCTGGCCGGCAGGGTTTTGCAGGGGGCTCGCAATAGTATCTCCACAGGGCCAGGAAACCGAACACCGCCACCATCCCGAGGATGAACGCCTCCATGGGCCCCGCCGCTCTCCCGCCTGCGCCGGCAGCGCATCGCCAGGAGAGCCACGGTCAGGATCGCGGTCGTTGCCGCGAAAAGCCAGGCATCGCCATTGGCATTCAGTGCAAGAACGACCGCGATCAGCACGATCCCCGCCGCCGCGACCGGTCGGGTTGCACGTTCCGGTTTGAGCATCGTCATTCCTGTTCCCCCGGATGCTTCGCGTCAGCCCTGTCCGGCCGTTTCGTCCCAGGCGCCGATCCCGCCGCGCGGCGGCAGGGGTGCGGGCCGCAGATCCCCGCCGAAACCCGCGTCAGTTCGGGCCGGTAGAGGCGGGGCCGGCGCGGCGACCGCCCGCAGCCCTTCATCCTCGCATGTTGTTGCAGTTGCCGCGGCGGGCCGGGAGGCCCCAAAGTCGGACGACTATGCGGAAGCGGTCCGACTGAAGTCGGGCAAGGGCGTTCGGGGCCGGTGCAGATCGAGAGCCGGGATTGGGCGATCCGGCAATACGCCGGGGCATCTTCGTCGTTTTTCTGCCTTCCGGCGGATGGATTGTCTGACCGCCCGATAAAGCCTCGCCCGGGCGGCCGGGGCGGGGTCCGCCCATGCCCCTTTCCCCGCCGGGGCTTTGGCGTTATCCTGCCCGCCAACAAGAGGCAGTGAAACAGGCACCAAACCCGGGAGCTTCCCTCCATGACCGAAATGGTCTTTGGCGGCGCTTCGGCGACGGATTCGGGCGAGCCCGAACTCGCGCGCTGGTGGCGCACGGTCGATCGCTGGACGCTGGCCGCGGCGGTGGGGCTGTTTCTGATCGGCATACTGCTGGCGCTGGCGGCCTCGGTGCCGCTGGCCGAGAAGAACCACAAGCCGCCCTATTTCTACGTCATCCGGCAGGGCGTGTTCGGCATCACCGCGCTGATGCTGATGCTGGGGCTGTCCCTGCAATCGCCGCGCAACGTGCGGCGGCTGGGGCTTGCGGGCTTTGCCGGGGTGCTGCTGGCGCTCGCCCTTCTGCCGCTCTTCGGCACCGATTTCGGCAAGGGGGCGGTGCGCTGGTATTCGCTGGGCATCACCTCGGTCCAGCCATCGGAATTCGTCAAGCCGGTCTTCGTCATCTTCTGCGCCTGGCTGTTCTCGGCCAGCTTCGACATCGACGGCCCGCCGGGGCGGCTCCTGTCCTTCCTCGCCGCCATGCTGGTGGCCGCGCTGCTGGTGATCCAGCCCGATTACGGGCAGGCGACGCTGATCCTCGCCACCTGGGGGGCGATGTATTTCGTCGCAGGCGCGCCGGTCCTGCTGCTGGTCGGCACCGCCGGGCTGGCGGCGGCAGGCGCCTGGCTCGCCTATCAGAACTCGGCCCATTTCGCCCGCCGCATCGACGGCTATCTCGCATCGGATGTCGATCCCACCACCCAGATCGGCTTTGCGCTTGACGCGATCCGCTCGGGCGGCCTCTTCGGGGTCGGCGTGGGCGAGGGGGTAGTGAAATGGCGGCTGCCCGATGCCCATACCGATTTCATCATGGCGGTGGCGGTGGAGGAATACGGGCTGCTGATGTGCCTGGCCATCGTGGCGCTGTTTCTCCTGATCGCCCTGCGCTCGCTGATCCGGCTGCAGCGCGAGCGCGATCCCTTCATCCGGCTGGCGGGCACCGGGCTGGTGGCAGTCTTCGCGCTGCAGGCCTTCGTCAATATCGGCGTGTCGGCCCGGCTGTTGCCGGCCAAGGGCATGACGCTGCCCTTCGTCAGCTATGGCGGCTCGGCGCTGATCGCCGCCGGGGCGACCATCGGCTTCCTGCTGGCGCTGACCCGGCGGCGGCCGCAGGATGATCTGACCGATGCGCTGATCGAGAGCCGGGCGGAGCGGTGACCGCACCCTTGCTCGTCATCGCCGCCGGCGGCACCGGCGGGCACATGTTTCCTGCCCAGGCGCTGGCCGAGGAGATGCTGCGCCGCGGCTGGCGGGTGGCGCTTTCCACCGATGCGCGCGGTGCCGGTTACGCGGGAGGCTTCCCCGAGGCGGTGCGGCGCGAGGTGGTGCGTTCGGCGAGCTTCGCGCGCGGCGGGGCGGTGGCGAAGCTGGCCGCGCCCTTTCGCCTGGCCGCGGGGGTCTGGGCCGCGATCCGCGCCTTTCGCCGCGAGCGACCCGATTGCGTCGCCGGTTTCGGCGGCTATCCCGCCTTTCCGGCCATGGCAGCGGCCTGGCTCCTCGGCCTGCCGCGGCTGATCCACGAACAGAATGGGGTGCTGGGCCGGGTCAACCGCCTGTTTGCCCGCAGGGTACATGCGCTGGCCTGCGGAACCTGGCCCGCCGTGCTGCCCGAAGGGGTGCAGGGCATTCCTGTCGGCAATCCTGTGCGCGCGGCGGTGGCGGCGCGGGCGGGTGCGGCCTACACGCCGCCCGGGGCCGACGGCAGGCTGCGGCTGCTGGTCTTCGGCGGCTCGCAGGGCGCGCGCGTGATGCGCATCGTGCCGCAGGCAGTGGCGCTCCTGCCCGAGGCGATGCGGGCGCGGCTGGAGGTGGCCCAGCAGACACGGGCCGAGGATCACGAGGAGGTGGCGGCCGCCTATCGCAAGCTGGGGGTCAATGCCGAGCTGCGCCCCTTCTTCGACGACATGGCCGAGCGGCTCGCCGCGGCGCAGCTGGTGATCTGCCGCTCCGGTGCCTCCTCGGTCGCCGACATCACCGTGATCGGCCGCCCGGCGATCTTCATCCCGCTTGCCATCGCCATCCGCGACGAGCAAAGCGCCAATGCCGCGCCGCTGGTTGCGGCGGGTGCGGCCGAGGTCATCGCCGAATCGGAGTTGACGGCGGAGCGGCTTGCAGCGCATATCGCCGCCATTCTCGGCGATCCTGAGCGGGCGGCGCGGATGGCCGCGGCGGCGCTGGCGCTGGGACGGCCGCTTGCCGCGCAGGATCTTGCCGATCTCGTCGAGACCATTGCCAGGGGAGAGAGCCCATGAGCCCGGCCACCCGACTGCCGCAGGACATCGGCACGCTGCATTTCATCGGCATCGGCGGCATCGGCATGTCGGGCATTGCCGAGGTGCTGCTGACGCTGGGCTATTCGGTGCAGGGCTCGGACATGAAGCCCTCCAAGATCACCGAGCGGCTGGAGAAGCTGGGCGCGAAGGTGATGATCGGGCACCGGGCGGAAAATCTCGGCGAGGCGGAGGTGGTGGTGATCTCCTCGGCCATCCGGCGGGGCAATATCGAGCTCGACGCCGCGCGCGGGCGCGGGCTGCCGGTGGTGCGCCGCGCCGAGATGCTGGCCGAGCTGATGCGGCTGAAATCCAACGTCGCCATCGCCGGCACCCATGGCAAGACCACCACCACCTCGCTGGTGGCCGCGCTGCTCGATGCCGGCGGGCTCGATCCCACCGTGATCAATGGCGGGGTGATCCACGCCTATGGCTCCAACGCGCGCCCCGGCGCCGGCGAGTGGATGGTGGTGGAGGCCGATGAGAGCGACGGCACCTTCGTGCGCCTGCCCGCGACCGTGGCGGTGGTGACCAATATCGACCCCGAGCATCTGGACCATTACGGCAGCTTCGATGCGGTGCGCGCGGCCTTCGACCAGTTCGTCTCCAACATCCCCTTCTACGGGCTGGCGGTGTGCTGCCTCGATCATCCCGAGGTGCAGGCGCTGGTGGGCCGTGTCGACGACCGGCGCATCGTCACCTACGGCTTTTCGCGCCAGGCCGACATCCGCGCCGAGAAGCTGCGCTACGAATCCGGCCGGGCGGTGTTCGACGTGGCGATCCCGGCCGATGGCGCGCGGCTGGAGGGGCTGAGCCTGCCGATGCCGGGGCGGCACAATGTGCTCAACGCGCTGGCCGCGATCGCGGTGGCCCGCCATCTGGGGGTGGGAGACGCGGAGATCGCCGGCGCGCTGGAAGGCTTTGCCGGGGTCAATCGCCGCTTCACCCGGGTGGGCGAGGTCGATGGCGTGAGCATCATCGACGATTACGGCCACCACCCGGTGGAGATCGCCTCGGTGCTGCGCGCGGCGCGCGAGGCGGTGTCGGGGACGGGCGGGCGGGTTGTCGCGCTGCACCAGCCGCACCGCTATTCGCGGCTGCGCGATCTCTTCGAGGAGTTCTGCGGCTGCTTCAACGATGCCGATGTGGTCGGCATCGCCGAGGTCTATGCCGCGGGCGAGCCGCCGATTGCCGGGATCGGCCGCGACGCGCTGGTGGCGGGGCTGAAGGCGCATGGCCACAAGCAGGCGGTCGCGGTCGATGACGAGGCCGCCATGCCGGCATTCTTCCGCGCCCATTGCCGGCCCGGCGACATGCTGGTCTGCCTCGGTGCCGGCACCATCTCGGCCTGGGCCCATGGCCTGCCGGCGGCGCTGGCCCGCCGCGAGGCCGGCTGAGGGAGCCGCCATTCAGCGGACGGCCCGTTCCGGGCCGGCACCTCCCGAGCCCTCCGGCTGGCGCCGTCGGGCGGCTGGCGCTTGTGGCCGGTGATTCGCGAGCTGCCCGGGCGTCGTTCAGGTGGTGCGTGCGGAGGGTTTGCCGGGGAAGGCCGGCAGGGCCGGCCATGTTCCAGCATGATCCGCTTTCGCCGCCGTCAAGGGCAGGCGGCTCGCGCCGCCGCTTCGCGGCCCCTGACTGCGGCGAAATCGGATCGGGCAGGACCCTGGGCCGCCTTGCGGCAGGTCAAGGCCGGGCGCTTGCCTTCGTGGTTGAAGCACCGGCAAGGCGGACGTGGTTGAAGCACCGGCAAGGCGGAAGGGTTGTCATGACGGCGCAGGACGGGACGGTTCGGCTCAGGCGGCGCATCGGCTTCTGGCTGCTGACGCTTTACGGCGTCGGCGTGATGATCGGCGCCGGCATCTATGTGCTGGTCGGCGCCGTGGCCGGCGCGGCGGGAATGGATGCGCCCTGGGCCTTTCTCCTGGCCGGGCTGGTCGCCGCGCCGACGGCGATCAGCTATGCCGAGCTCTCCTCGCGCATTCCCGAAAGCGCCGGCGAGGCGGCCTATGTCGCCGCGGCGACCGGTCTGCGCGCACCGGCGATCGCGGTTGGCATGCTGATCGCGGCGGTGGGCGTGGTGTCCTCGGCGGCGATCCTGCAGGGCGGGGTTGGTTACCTGCGCGCGATCCTGCCGCTCGATGCGACGCTGCTGACCGTCGTCCTCCTGGGCGCACTGACGCTCACCGCGGTGCTGGGGGTGCTGGAATCGCTGGCAATGGCGGCGCTCTTCACCCTCATCGAGGTTGCAGGGCTGCTGCTGGTCGCCGCGGCGGGATTCTGGGCCGAGCCGATGCCGGATTTCGACCCGCTGGTGCTGCCGACGGGCGCGGCGCTGGGCGGGATGCTGGGGGCGATCCTGCTCGCCTTCTTCGCCTTCATCGGCTTCGAGGACATGGTCAACATGGCCGAGGAGACGCGCAACCCGCGCCGGGTGATGCCGCGCGCGATCCTGGCCGCGCTGGCGCTGACCTCGGCGATCTACATGCTGGTCAGCCTCGCGGCTGTGCGCTCGGTGCCGATCGAGGCGCTCGCCGGCTCCTCCCGCCCGCTGGCGCTGGTGATCGATGCTGCCTGGCCCGGTCTGGTCTGGCTGCTTTCGGGCATCGCCGTCTTCGCCGCGCTCAACGGCATCCTGGCCCAGATCGTCATGGCCTCGCGCGTGCTCTACGGCCTCGGTGCCCGCCATGGCGGGGTGGCGGCCTTCGCCCGGCTGCATCCGCGGTTCGGCACGCCGGTCATTGCCACACTGTTCGTCGCGGCGCTGGTTCTGGTGCTGACGCTGACCCTGCCGCTGGCGGCGCTGGCCGAGGTCACCTCCTCGATCCTGCTTGTCGTCTTCGTTGGCATGAACCTCGCGCTCATCGCCCTGCGCCGCCGCGGCGAGGCGCCGCCCGATGCGTTCCGCGCCCCGGGCTGGATGCCCTGGCTTGGCGCCGGGCTGTCGGCGCTGACGCTGCTGGCAAGCCAGGGCTGAATTGGCGCGATGGCGCAGGGGCGCTGGTGAAGACGCGGCATCGGGGCTAGAAGCATGGCGATGAGCGATCCGATCGACATCCTGCCGCCGGTGCGCGGGCGGCTGAGCCGCAACCGGGACATGGCGAGCCTGAGCTGGCTGCGCGTGGGCGGGCCGGCCGACCTGTGCGTGCGCGTGACGCGCTTGGACGA
>RFIR01000261.1 GCA_003695135.1 Alphaproteobacteria bacterium
CTGCTGTCCGATCGTGGCGAGGCAACGGGGCTCGCCTCGGCGCTGATGATCCTCGACCGCTACGAGGCGATGGCGCGCGGCGAGCGGCTCGAATTCTTCCGCCGCCTGAATACCGAACTCGGCGTGGATGACGCGGCGCTGGGCGCGGCCATTGCCGGCTGGACGCCCGGCGATGTCGATGCGGCCCGGCGCATCCATTTCGCCGCCGAGCCGCGGACCCAGGCGCTGATCCGCGCGCTCAACCGCGCCCCGGGCGCCACCGAGCGGCTGGTGCGGATGCGGGCGGGACTGCTCGAGCTGCTGGGCGAGGCACCGGAGCTTTCGGGTCTCGACGGGGATTTCCGCCACCTCTTCTCCAGCTGGTTCAACCGCGGCTTTCTTGAACTGAGGCGCATCGACTGGATGACCTCGGCCGCGATCCTGGAGAAGATCATCACCTACGAGGCGGTGCACGAGATCACCGGCTGGGACGATCTGCGCCGCCGCGTGGCCGAGCCGGACCGGCGGCTCTTCGCCTTCTTCCACCCGTCCATGGCTGCCGAGCCGCTGATCTTCGTGGAGGTGGCGCTGACCACCGAGATCCCCGGCGCCATCGCCGCCATACTTGATCCGGACCGGCAGGCGATCGGCCCCGAGGAGGCACGCGTCGCCGTCTTCTATTCGATTTCCAACTGCCAGACCGGCCTGCGCGGGATCTCCTTCGGCAATTTCCTCATCAAGCAGGTGGTCTCGGAACTGGCGCGCGAGAGGCCGCAACTCGACAGCTTCGTCACCCTCTCGCCGGTGCCCGGGCTGCGGCGCTGGGCGGAATCGGGCGCGGAGAGCGCGCGCGAGATCGGTCTGACCCCCGACGCGACGCCCGAGGATCCGGCCGCGCTCGCCGCCTACTACCTCACCAGCATCCGCCGCGCCGATGGCAGCGCGCATGACCCGGTGGCGCATTTCCACCTCTCCAACGGCGCGATGCTCTACCGCATCCATGCCGGTGCCGATACCAGCCCGCGCGGGATGGCCGGCAGCTGGGGGGTGATGGTCAACTATCTCTATGACGGCGCAACCATTGCCGAGAATCACCAGGCCTATGCCACCGACCGGACCATTGCCGCCTCGCCCGAGCTGCGCCGGCTGGCCCGCAGCGTGGCCGCAGCGAAGAAGAGCTGATCCATGTATGACGACAACCATCTGGCCAGCCATCTGCGCCGTGCCTCGCTGGGCCGCGAGGACGCCGTCTTCCTGATCGAACCGGGGGGACGGCGGATCAGCTATGGCGATTTCTTCGCCGATGCCGAGCGCATGGCGCGGATGCTGGCAGAGGCCGGTGTGGCGCCCGGTGATCGGGTCATGGTGCAGGCCCCCAAGACGGTGGCGATGCTGCAGCTCTATCTCGGCAGCGTGCTGGCCGGGGCGGTGTTCGTGCCGCTCAACACCGCCTATACCGCCGCCGAGGTCGAATATTTCCTGGGCGACGCCCAGCCCGCGCTTCTGGTCTGCGACCCGGCCCGGCAGGAGGCGCTGGCGCCCATGGCGCGCGCGGCCGGGGTGCGCGAGGTGCTGACGCTCGCCGCCGACGAGGGCGGCACGCTGACCGCCCGCCGCGATGCCTGCGCACCGGGGTTCGCAGCCGTTGCGCGGGGCCCGGAGGAGCTGGCGGCGATGCTCTATACCTCCGGCACCACCGGGCGGTCCAAGGGGGCGATGCTGCCGCACCGGGCGCTGTCCTCCAATGCCGAGGCGCTGGCGCAGGTCTGGCGCTTTACTGCCGATGACGTGCTGATCCACGCCCTGCCGGTCTTCCATTCGCACGGTCTGTTCGTGGCCACCAACGTGACTCTGGTCGCCGGCGCGTCCTGCATCTTCCTGCCCGGCTTCGATGCCGATGCGATCGTCGCCGCCATGCCGCAGGCCACCGCGCTGATGGGGGTGCCGACCTTCTACACCAGGCTTCTCAACCATCCCGGCCTGGCCGAGGCGGCGCGCGGCATGCGGGTGTTCATCTCCGGCTCCGCCCCGCTCCTGCCCGAGACCCACGCCCGCTGGCGGCAGGTGACGGGGCACGCCATCCTCGAACGCTACGGCATGACCGAGACCAACATGAACACCTCCAACCCCTATGATGGCGAGCGCCGCGCCGGCACGGTGGGCTTTCCCCTGCCGGGGGTGGAGCTGCGCATCTGCGATCCCGAGACCGGCGCCGAGCTGCCCCGCGGCGAGATCGGCATGATCGAGCTGCGCGGGCCGAACCTGTTCACCGGCTACTGGAACATGCCGGAGAAGACCGCCGAGGAGATGCGGGCGGACGGCTTCTTCATCACCGGCGATCTGGGGCTGATCGACGCCGATGGCTATGTCCACATCGTCGGGCGCGGCAAGGATCTGGTCATCTCGGGCGGGTTCAACGTCTATCCCAGGGAGGTGGAAGTGGCGATCGACGCGCTGCCCGGCGTGGAGGAAAGCGCGGTGATCGGCGTGCCGCATGCCGATCTGGGCGAGGCGGTGGTGGCGGTGGTGGTGCCGCAGGCAGGCGCAAGCCTGACCGAGGCGCAGATCCTTGAGGGCATCGCCGGCGATCTGGCCCGCTTCAAGCAGCCCCGGCGCGTGGTGTTCGTCGACGAGCTGCCGCGCAACACCATGGGCAAGGTGCAGAAGGCCGCACTGCGCGAGCGCTTCAAGGGGCTGTTCGCCTGAGGCGGTTTGCCGAAATTCTTATCCCGCCGTGCCTGCCCCCAGCGCGGCCGCGTGCAGATCCTCGCGATAGGGCCGCGCGGTGGGCGGCAGCTCGCGGCGCAGATAATATTCGGGATCGCGCAGCTGGCGCCAGAAAGCGGGCAACACCTTGCGATAGGCCTGCCAGATCGAGCGGTCGGGTGCCGGAAGATCGGCCGCGATCAGCGCATGCAGCTCGGGCAGCCGGTGACAGGGCACCATGGGGAACATGTGGTGTTCGACATGGTAGTTCATGTTCCAGTAGATGAAGCGGCTGACCGGGTTCATGTATACCGTGCGGCTGTTCAGCCGGTGGTCGAGCACGTTCTCCGCCAGCCCGCCGTGCTGGAGATAGCCGCACATGATGAAATGCCAGGCCCCGTAGAGCCGCGGCAGGCCGATCAGCATCAGCGGCAGGAGCGACTGCAGGGCGACCGCCGCGGCCAGCGTCGCGGTGTAGATCGCGGTCCAGATGCGGGCGACGCGAATCACCTTCGGCTGCTCGGCTGCGGGGATGAAGCTCGCCTCCTGCGGATCGAGCCGGCCGGAAGCATTGAGCAGCATGCGCGAGATCCCGGCGATCACGTCCGGAATGCCCACCACGTTGAGGATCATCCGCGCCACGTGCGGCGGGCGCATGGCGGCGATCTCGGGATCGCGGCCGACGATGATGGTGTCGGTGTGATGCCGCGCATGGCTCCAGCGCCATGTCACCGGGTTGCGCATGATCATGAAGCTGGCGAGGTGATAGACGGCATCGTTCATCCAGCGGGTGCGGAAGGCGGTGCCATGCCCGCATTCATGCCAGCGCGAATCCGAGGCCGAGCCGTAGAGCACGCCATAGGCAAGCCAGAACGGCGCCGACCACCAGGACGGCCAGAGCGCGATGCCGCCCGCGGCAAACCCCGCCATCAGACCCAGCCAGATCAGCGTGTCGCGGATCGCCAAGCCGTCGCGGCGCTGCATCAGCGCCTTCATCGCCTTGCGTGGCACCTCGCTGTGATACCATTCGGCCGCAGCCAGCCCGGGCTCGACCGCGCGCGCGCCGTCGGGACCCAGCAGGTTGTAGTCGCGTGCTGCCATGGCGAATCCCCCCTTCGCGGATGGCGCTTGCCAGAATGCAGGCTCTCGCGCCGCCCGCAAGACCGTTCTCGCGCTGCGTCCCCTACACCGGGATGTGCGTGAATGAACATTGACAACCCTTCGGGTCGGCAACCTATGATTGAACCGGCCCCGCGACCGCGCCCGAACCGGAATGCGACGCCATGACGTCAGGGAGGATGATCCATGCAATTGACCAGAGACGAACTGCGCGCGGCCTACAGCCGGATGTGTCTGATCCGCAATTTCGAGGATACGGTGCACGAGGAGTTTTCCGCCGGCAACATTCCCGGCTTCGTGCATCTCTATGCCGGCGAGGAGGCCTCGGCGGTCGGGGTCTGCATGCATCTCGACGACCGCGACAAGATCGCGTCCACCCATCGCGGCCACGGCCACTGCATTGCCAAGGGCTGCGACCCGGCCGGCATGATGAAGGAGATCTTCGGCAAGCAGGGCGGGCTGTGCGGCGGCAAGGGCGGCTCGATGCACATCGCCGATCTCTCCAGGGGCATGATGGGGGCCAACGGCATCGTCGGCGGCGGCCCGCCGCTGATCTGCGGCGCGGCGCTGACGGCAAAGACGCTGAAGACGGGCGGCGTGGCCGTCGCCTTTCTCGGCGACGGCGCCTCCAACCAGGGCACGACGCTGGAAAGCTACAACCTCGCCAAGGTCTGGAACCTGCCGGCGATCTTCGTGGTCGAGGACAACGGCTATGCCGAATCGACCGCCTCCTCATGGTCGGTGGCCGGCAGCCAGGTGGGCCGGGCGAGGGGCTTCGGCATGCCGGGCAC
>RFIR01000262.1 GCA_003695135.1 Alphaproteobacteria bacterium
CGGGCGCGGGCGCGGGCGCGGCTGCGCATCGGTCGCGGTTTCGGGCCGCGGCGGCGGGGCGGCGGGCCTGGCGGTGTCATCCGTCTTCGGTGCCAGTGCGACGGGCGGCCCGGCCGGCGGGGTCTCTTCGCCCGGCACCGCCGGTGCTGCGGGCGGCGAGGCGTGCGCCAGCGTGTCGCTGCGGCCCGGCAGGGTGTCAACCGGACCGTCCTCGGTGGTCGAGCGGGGCTCGATCGTCGCCTCGGGCGTGGCCGGCCCCCGTGGCGGCGCTTCCTCAGGTGGAACCGTGGCTGTCCCGGTCGCCGGATCGGCGGGCGTGGCGGTGTCGTCGGTCCCTGTCAGCGCCTCGGCCGGTGGGGGCGTGTCGGCCGGCGGCTCCGGCCCGGTGGTGGTGGCCTCGGGCTTGGCGCGGGGCTGAACGAGCCGCACCTCGATGCGCCGGTTGGCCGCGCGGCCCTCCTCGGTCTCGTTATCGGCGATCGGATTGGCCTCGCCATAGCCCTTCGCAATCATCCGGTCGAGATCGACCCCGCGCGACAGCAGCGCATCGACCACCGCCTCGGCGCGCTGGGCGCTCAGCTGCAGGTTCTTTTCCGCCCGGCCGCTGTTGTCGGTATAGCCGGCGATCTCGAAGGAGGAGGTCACGCAGCGGCGCATCACCTCGGCGATGTCGTCGAGCACTTGCGCGCTCTCGCCTTCGATCCGGGCCGAAGAGGAGGCGAACACGATCTGGTCCTTGGCGAGGATGGTGCGGATTTCGGTCAGGCAGGCCTCGGGGCTGGGCGCGGCCTCTTCCGCCGCCGCCTTCGCGTCATAGCTGATCGAGAGCGCAAGCTCGGTCCCGACCCCGGCGACCTGGCCGAGGATGCGGCGCACCTGCGCCTCCGCCCCGGGGTCGGTGGAACTGCCCGTAAGCGCGATGCGCGTCTCGCCGACCTCCAGCTTTCCGGCATGCATCAGCGCCAGCGCGTCGAGCCCGGCCATGACCCGCGCGGTCCAGCCATCGGGCAGGGTGCGGTCGGTGACCGTGCGGTTGACCAGCCCGCCGGTGCCGAACAGCGAGGCGGCATAGCTCGCCACCGCCTGGCGCGCGGCATCGTGGCGCAGCGGGCCGGAGAGCTGAACGCCCCCTTCTGCCGGCAGAACCGCCCGGAACCGGGCGCCGAGCCCGACGGCGCGATCGAGCGCGTAATCCTCCTCCTCGCCGCTGCTGCGTTCGCTTCGCAGCGAAAAGCCCTCCGGCAGCGCCCGGCGCAGCGCCTCGCCCGCGGCAGTGAAACTCGTCTCGTCGACACTGGCCGGCACCCGCAGCCGGATTTCGGTATCGGAAAGCGCCACCCGCCCAGTGCCGAGCTCGCGCAGCGTGGCGATGGCGGCGAGCACCGCCTCGGGCCAGGCGGCCGAGGGCGCGCCGAGCGCCTCCACGCAGGAAATGCCGCCGGCAATCTCCAGCCCCTCCAGCGCGGCGCGGATGCGGGCGATGTCGCTCTCGTCGCGCGCAGTACAGGCGGGCAGGACGGCGGCATGCTCGGCCAGCCCCAGCTCGAAGCGGTAGGGGCTGACCAGCGGGCGCGGGGCGAGAATGTCATGGCTGACCGGGCAGGGGCCGGGCCGGGAGAGCATGGCCCGGATCCGGTCGCGTTCGGTCTGGCTGGGCGCCGCCCCGCTGACCCACAGCCCGCATTCCTCCAGCCGGATCTGGCTGCGTGGCAGGGCCTGCATGGCGGTGAGCGCCAGCGGCAGCAGTCGCGCCCAGCTTTCGGGCAGTTCCGCCCCGGCCGCCACCTCGCCGTGATCGGTGACCTCCAGCCCCGCCAGCGCCGTGTCGATCTGCTGCCGCGTCGCCGCGCCGGGGATCACCCCGGTCAGCGTCACCGCCTGCCCGGTGCGCAGGATTTCCAGCCCGGGCGGCGGCATCGCGACCTCCTCGGGCGGCGGCGGGGCAAGGATAATGGCGGTGACGATGCGCGATGGCGAGACCAGCCGCCCGGCGATCTCGGCCGCGCGCTCGCGCGCCTCGGCGTCCGGCGCCGTGCCGCCGATGCGCACCTGCATGCCGTCGGTGTCGATCTCGGCCCAGTCGAGCCCGGCGGCGGCATAGGCGAGGCGGATCGACTCGCGCGTGCGCTCCTCGATGATGCCGGTCACGATCCAGGCCACCAGAAAGGCCACCCCCGCGCCGATGCCGAGCGCGGCGAGCACAAACATCAGCGCCCTTCTTCTGATACCCGGCAATGACCGCATGCCCGTTCCCGTTTCGGGCCTACTGATAGGGGCTGTACCGCCCCTCCGCAAGCAGGCTCAGACCAGCCCCGCCACGGCCAGGAACCCGGCCAGGATCAGCCCGGCATCGCGATTGGCGCGGAAAAGCCGCAGGCAGGTCTCGGCATCGTCGATGTCGAGCCGCCGCAACTGCCAGCCCAGATGCCAGCCGAATCCCCACACCCCGGCCAGCGCGGCGAGCATCGGCCAGGGCGCGGGCTCGGCCCGGGTCGCCAGCAATGCGGCCAGCGCGGCCAGCAGCACCGCCGCGATCAGGAAGCCCAGCAGCCAGCGCGGCGTGGCGGCGCCGAACAGCCTGGCGGTGGACTTGACGCCGATCAGCGCATCGTCCTCGCGGTCCTGATGGGCATAGATGGTGTCATAGAACAGCGTCCAGGCGATACCGGCGCCGTAAAGCGCCAGCGCCGGCCAGTCGAGCCGGTTCCAGTGCGCCGCCCAGGCCAGCAGCGCCCCCCAGTTGAAGGCGAGGCCCAGAAACACCTGCGGCCACCAGGTAAACCGCTTGGCGAAGGGATAGACTGCCACCAGCCCCAGCGAGGCGATGCCGAGCCAGATCGCCACCGGCGCGAAGGTGAGCAGGATCGCGAAGGCCAGGAGCGCCTGCATCGCCATCCACACCAGCGCACCCCTCACCGTGACCTGGCCCGAGGGGATCGGGCGGGACCGGGTGCGGCTGACGCGGGCGTCGAACTCGCGGTCGGTGATGTCGTTCCATGTGCAGCCCGCCCCGCGCATCAGGAACGCCCCCAGCGCGCAGCCGAGCGCGATCCATGCGTCGCGGATCGCAAACCCGGCCGGATCGGCCGCCGCCGCCAGCCCCAGCCCCCACCAGCAGGGGATCAGCAGCAGCCAGGTGCCGGCCGGCCGGTCGGCGCGGCTCAGCCGCAGCCAGGGCCGCGACCACAGCGGGCAGAACCGGTCGACCCAGTTGAGCCGCGTGGCATCGGCAACCCTTTGCCGCAGCCGCGCATCGCGGTTAGAGAACAGCCCCAGCATGGGACGAGCTTATGACAGAGCGGGCGGGGAAAATCAGGCTCTTTGTTGACGCGGCGCTGGCGGAGGGCGCGCGGCTGGCGCTGGGCCGGCCGCAGGCGCATTACCTGATGGGGGTGATGCGGCTGGGCGCGGGGGCGGCGGTGGCGGTGTTCAACGGGCGCGACGGCGAATGGAGGGCGATCCTGCAACCGCAGGGGCGGCGCGATGCGGTGCTGGAGATCGCGGAGCAGACCGTCCCCATGCGCGTCCCGCCCGATCTGTGGCTGATCTTCGCGCCGATCCGCAAGGCGCGCACCGATTTCGTGGCCGAGAAGGCGACCGAGCTCGGCGTGCGCCGCATCCAGCCGGTGATCACGCGCCACACCCGCTCCGATCGGCTCAACACCGACCGGCTGCGTGCCCATGCCATCGAGGCGGCCGAGCAATGCGGCGCGGTCTTCCTGCCCGAGGTCGTGGACCCCGCGCCGCTCGACCGGGTCCTGGCGGATTGGCCGCCGGACCGCGCGCTGATCTTCTGTGACGAGGCGCGCGATGCGCCGCTGCTGTCCCGCGTCGCGCCACCGGCGCCGGCGGCGATCCTGATCGGGCCGGAAGGGGGCTTTGCGCCGGAGGAAGCGGCAGTACTGAAGGCCCGGTCGCAGGCGGTCGCGGTCTCGCTCGGGCCGCGCATCCTGCGCACCGATACCGCCGCCATCGCCGCCATTGCCCTGTGGCAGGCAGAAAGGGGGGACTGGTGAGCTTCCTCCGCCCCGGCATCCGCACCTTCTGGAACCGCTACAAGCGCGCGCTGATCCCGGCCGCGGCGCTGGTCTTCCTGATCTCCGCCTTCCAGGCCAGCCTGCAGCGCGGCGACTGGGCGGCGGTCAGCGGGATCGGGCTTGCCGCCGCGATCCTCGCCGGGCTGGCGGTGATCGAGTACCGCCAGGCGCGGCTCGCCCGGCCGCTGCCCGGCCCCGGCATCGTCACCATCACCGAGCGCCGGATCCTCTATCTCGGCCCGCATGGCGGCGGCACGCTGGCGCTCGACGACATC
>RFIR01000031.1 GCA_003695135.1 Alphaproteobacteria bacterium
CCGGCATCGTGGGAAGGCTGCGGCAGCGGCAATGAGCGGTATCTTCCTGCGCGAGGCCGGGGCCGGCTCGCCGATCCTGTTCCTGCATGGCTGGACCATGGATGGCGGCATCTTCAAAGGCCAGTTCGACCGGCTGTCGGGCCGCTTTCACTGCCTTGCCCCCGACCTGCCCGGGCATGGGCGCGCGGCGGGGATGAGCGCCGATCTCGACACCGCCGCGGCGATGGTGGACGCGATCCTCACCACCCGCGGGCTGCAGGCGGTCACGCTGGTCGGCTGGTCGATGGGGGCCGCCGTGGCCTGGCGCTACATCGCCCGCTTCGGCTGCGCGCGGCTCGCCGGTCTGATGACCGTCGACATGAGCCCGAAGATCGTCAACGAGGCGGGCTGGACGCGCGGCCTGATCGGGCAGGACGCGGAGTCGGTCGCCGCCGCTACTGCGCGCATGGCCGCCGACTGGCCGGGCAGCGCCGGTGCGATCGCCGCCGGCATGTTCGCCACGAGCGCGGGACCGAGGGAATATGGCACCGCGGAAGCCGAGGCGCTGATCCGCCGGACCTGCGCCCCGGCGATGCTGTCAATGTGGCGCGCGCTCGTCGCCATGGACGAACGCGCCACCATCCCTGCGATCACCGTGCCTTATCTTGTTGCTCACGGCGCGCGCAGCCGGGTCTATCCCGCCGCGGCAGCAGAATGGCTGGCCCGCACGGCACCGCTGGCCACACGCCACGCTTTCGCCCATTCGGGCCACTCGCCGCATCTGGAGGAGCCGGATGCCTTTGCCAAGCGGCTTGCTCGCTTCGCCGGACGCTAGAACGTATCATGTTCCAAAGCGTTTCCCGTCCAACTGAATCGAGCCCTGCCGGAAGCTCCGCCCGGGCGTCAGCCCGGGCAGCGCCCGCGTTCGACGCGCTTGCGCGGCGCCACCGGCGCCACGGTCGCGTCTCTCCCCCAGGCGGGCGCTGCCTTTCTACCTGGTGCACATCGGTCGGGACGTGCTCTGGCGCGGCGGCTCCGGCAGCCAGAGCGCGCAGGGTTCAATCCGATCGACTTCGGGCACCGGCACGAGGGCGTGTGACCGCCCGGTCAGGGTATGCTCCCGCCTTGGGGGTGAGGCCGCGAACGCCATGGCGCAAGAAGAGCGGCCGAACGGGCGCAGCCCCGTGTCGCCTAGCGCCCCGGGCGGGTGGGCCCGACTGAACCCTGCACGCTCCAACGGTGACCGGCGCGCCAGACAGGCAGGCGTGTGAAGGAAGGGAGCGCCTCAACCGATCAGCGCCACAACGCCGCCGGCGCGGCGTTCCACCCGCCCGGCGAGGTCGAGCTCGACCAGCGCCTGCAGCACCTGGGCCGGGGCGGCGTCGGCGGCGCGCACCAGATCGTCCTCGGCCACCGGGGCGCTGGCCAGCAGTTCGGCCAGCCGCTCGGGCAGATCGGGGGCGGGCGGGGCGGCCGGTTCGGGCACCCACAGATTGATCGGCTCGCGCAGCATGCCGGTGCCCGGCAGCTCCAGCGCCTCCTCGACATCGGCGGCGCTGCGCACCAGCCCGGCGCCCTGCCGCAGCAGCAGGTTGCAGCCCCCCGCGCGCGGGTCGAGCGGTGAGCCCGGAACCGCCAGCACCTCGCGTCCCTGCTCGAGCGCGCAACGCGCGGTGATCAGCGAGCCCGAACGCTCCGCCGCCTCCACCAGCACCACGGCGCGCGACAGGCCCGAGATCAGCCGGTTGCGGCGCGGGAAATGGCGCGCGGTGGGCGCGGTGCCCATCGGTGCCTCGGAAATCATCAGGCCGCGCGCGGCGATCTCCTCGGCAAGCCCGGCATTCTCCTCCGGGTAGACGATATCGACGCCGCCGGCGAGCACGGCGACGGTGCCCGTGTCCAGCGCCGCGCGATGGGCGAAGGCATCGATGCCGCGGGCGAGGCCGGAGACGATGACATGCCCCGCCGCACCCAGATCGCCGCCCAGCGCCGTGGCCATGCGCTGGCCCAGCGAGGAGGCGTTGCGGGCGCCGACCAGCGCGATGCAGGACCGCCCGGCCAGCGCGATGTCGCCGATCGCCCACAGCACCGGCGGCGGATCGCCGATGCGCGCCAGCGCCTCGGGATAGCCCAGCCCGCCCAGGAGCAGCATGCGGGCACCGGCCGCCTCGGCCCGCTCCATCTCCCGCTCGGCCTCGCCGCGATCGGCCGGCAGATAGTCGCGCCGCCCCCCGCGCGCGGCCAGCTCCGGCAGCGCCTCCAGCGCCGCGGCGGCCGATCCGAAGCGCGCCACCAGTCTGCGAAAGCTGCCCGGCCCGACATTGCGGCTGCGCGCCAGGCGCAGCCAGTCGCGTCGCTCGGCCCAGGTACTGGGCAGGCCCGCCTCGGGCCGGAAATCCATGCTGGTTTGCGCGGGCAGAATGGGGTGCTGGCTCGTCATGACCCACTGATCCCCCGAGTCGGGTAAAGGATCGGTAAAATTCGAGCTACCCCGAAATTGCGGGACTCAACGGTCTTGACGGGCACCGATGCGCGGCTCGCGTCCCGCGAGGAGCCGGGCGATGTTCGCCCTGTGCGTGTAGAGGGTCAGGAGCGACAGCAGCACGCCCAGCCACAGCGCGTCGCGCGCCCCGGTGACGAACAGCCACAGCGGCGCCAGGAGCACCATGACCAGCGCCGAGAGCGAGGAGATGCGGAAGATCGCCGCCACCACCAGCCAGCTGGCGCAGGAAAGAATGCCGGTCAGCCAGCTCAGCCCGAACAGGATGCCGATCAGCGTCGCCACCCCCTTGCCGCCGCGAAAGCGAAGCCAGA
>RFIR01000263.1 GCA_003695135.1 Alphaproteobacteria bacterium
CCGCGAGATCACCTACAAGACCGATGCGGAAATGGCAGCGGCGCTGGGCTGGGTGGAGCGGCAACTCGCCTCGCCGAAGGTCAACGCGGTCAAGTTTTCCTCGAGCAAGGGGCTGGAATGAGATGACACGCGCGCGCGTCCTGCCGATCTGCCCCCCGAGCGCCCTTCGCAGGGCGCAAGCTGCGGCGTATTGCGGGGCGAGCGCGCCCTACTTCGACAGGATGGTCGGCGAGGGGCTTCTGCCCGCCCCACGGCGTCTAGGCGACGGCGTCAAGGTATGGCTGAGGGCCGAGCTGGACGAAGCCCTGGCCGCGTTGCCGGCCGACGGGGATGGGGCAGGCGGGCCGAACCCGTGCGACAGGCTGCTAGGCTGATGGCGCGGCGCAATCCATTTCCCGGCGTTTCCCGTGTTCGCGACCGCCATGGCAAGCCGCGATGGCGCTTCCGCCGCGGTCTTGTCGATTGCTACATTCACGGGGAATATGGATCGCCCGAATTCATCGCCCAGTACGAACTGGCGCTGGCCGGCAATCGGCCGGACGGCAAGCCGACAACCCCGCGAGCAACGCCCGGCACGTTCGAGTGGCTGATCCGCAGCTACCGCGACACGCCCGGCTTTCGGAACCTCGCGCAGATCACGCGCCGCAACCTTGGCCACGAAATGGAATGGCTGCGGCACCAGATCGGCGACCTTCCTTTCGCACGCTTCGAGGTGCGGCACGTCGAGGCGCTGATGGGGCGGAAGGAAGGGCCGACGGCCGCCAACAAGGTCCGCAAGCTTCTCTCGCGCCTGTTCAACCACGCCATTCGCATCGGCGTGCATACAGGCGCGAACCCGGCCCGCCTGGCGCAGAAACGCAAGGAAAAGCCCGGCGGTTACCATGTCTGGACCGATGCCGAGATCATGCGCTATCGCGCGCGCTTCCCGAGCGGGACCAAGGCGCGGCTGGCCTTCGAGCTGCTGCTGAACACCGGCGCAGCCCGGCAGGACCTCGCGAAACTCGGCTGGCAGAACATCCCCACACGCGGCAACATGCGGCTGGACCGGATCGCCTACACGCGCGGCAAGACGGGGATCACGGCCGATTTGCCGATCATGCCGGAACTTGCAGCGGAACTCGAGCACGTCCCGGCCGGCCGGCTGCTGTTCATCACACACGGCAGGAATGATCGGCCCTACACGCCCGAGAGTATCGGCAGCTGGTTCAAGGATCGCTGCGCCGAGGCCGGCATTCCCCATTGCAACATTCACGGGGTGCGCAAGGCGGCGGCGACGCGCGCCGCGAACCGCGGATGCACCGAAAACGAGATCGCCGCGATCCTGGCGCACAAGGACACGCGCGAGGCCGCGACCTACACCAAAGAAGCCAATCGCTCGCGCCTGGCGGATAGCGCATTTGCCAAGATCGCAGGGGCGAAAGGCGAACAAAACTTGTCCAACCTTGCGGAAAAGTTGGACAAAACCACCCGTAAGTCCATGAAAGGAAAGGGAAAATAAATGGCAATGGTACGCCCTACGGGACTCGAACCCGTGTTTCCGCCGTGAAAGGGCGGCGTCCTGGACCGCTAGACGAAGGGCGCCCGGGGTCGTCGGCGAGCATGTAGTGGCATGCCCCGGGGCGCGCAAGCGAAAAAAGCCCCGCTCAGCTTGCCGGCGCGGCGTCCTCGACATGCAGTTTGGGCTGCCGCCGTCCCTGCCATTCGTCGATCTCGACCCGGCCGGCGAGATGGACCGGGCGCGGCGATCCGGGCTGCAGAAGCTGCGCCAGCGGGCCGCCTGCCGCGCCAAAGGCGATGGCCTGCAGCGTGGCGCCACCCGCATCGGTGCAGCGCAGCTGGAGATGGCCGTTGCCGACAGTGCGGGCATGGGCGACGCGCAGCGCCGGGAAGGCAAAGCGCGGGGCGGGGGCGGCGGCGCCGAACGGGCCGGCCCGGGCGATCTCCTCCAGCAGATCGACGCTCAGCCCGGCCGGGCTGAGCAGGCCGTCGAGTGTCAGTTCGCGTCGCGCGGGCCGCGCATCCTGCGCCGCGAGCAGCGCCGCCAGCCGTTCCATGGCGGGCTGCAGAGCGGCCGGATCGAGTTCCAGCCCGGCCGCCATCGGATGCCCGCCGCCCTTGCGCAGCAACCCCTCGGCGGTGAGCTTCGCCACTGCCGAGCCGAGATCGATGCCCGGCCGCGACCGGCCCGAGCCCTTGCCCCCGGCCTCGCTCAGCCCGATGACGATGGCGGGGCGGTCGAACAACTCGGCCAGCCGCGCGGCAACGATGCCGACAACGCCCGGATGCCAGCCCTCGCCCGCGGCCCAGACCAGCGGGCCGTTGCTTCCACGCGCCTCGACCTGGGCGCGGGCGGCCTCCAGCACCGCCGCCTCGATGGCCTGACGCTCGCGGTTCAGCGCATCGAGCCGCGCGGCCAGCGCCTGCGCCTCGCCGGCATGATCGGTGGCCAGCAGCCGCGCGCCCAGATCGGCGCTGCCGATCCTACCGCCGGCATTGATGCGCGGCCCCAGCGCGAAGCCGAGGTGATAGGCGTTCGGCGCGCGCCGCAGCCGCGCCACGTCGCTCAGCGCCGCAAGACCGGGCCGTTCGCGGCGGGCCATCACCTTCAGCCCCTGGCGCACGAAGGCGCGGTTGAGCCCGGTCAGCGGCGCGACATCGGCCACGGTGGCCAGCGCGACCAGATCGAGCAGCTCCAGAAGGTCGGGGCCCTCGACACCGCGCCGGCGCAGGAAGCGGTTGGCCGCGACCAGCAGCAGGAACACCACCCCGGCCGCGCAGAGCGCACCCAGCGCGCCGTCCTCGTCATGCCGGTTGGGATTGACCAGCGCGGTGGCGTGGGGCAGGGCGTCGGGGGCCAGATGGTGGTCGAGCACCACCACATCGGCGCCGGCCGCACGCGCCACCGCAATCGGCTCGGGCGTGGCGGTGCCGCAATCGAGGCAGAGGATCAGCCGGTGATCCTCGGCCAGTTGCCGCATGGCCGGCACGTTGGGGCCGTAGCCTTCGCTCAGCCGGTCGGGGATGTAGAGCGTGGCGTCCTGGCCCAGCGCGCGCAGCCAGCGCAGCATCAGTGCCGCCGAGGCCGCGCCATCGACATCGTAATCGGCAAAGAGCGCCACCGGCGCGCGGGCGAGCACCGCAGCCCCCACCCGCTCGGCCGCGACATCCATGTCGCGCAGGCTGGAGGGGTCGGGCATCAGCTTGCGCAGCGACGGTTCGAGATAGTCTTCCGCCGCCGCCGCCGGAACCCCCAGCCGGGTCAGGATGCGGCAGAGCGGTTCGGCCAGGCCGGTCTGTTGCGCCATGGCCAGCGCGGCGCGGTCGGTGGCGGCGTCCGGCCCGACCCATCGGCGGCCGCTGGCCGAGCGTTCGATGCCGAGAAAGGCCGGATGCCGGTCGGCCCGGTTCACGCAACCTCCCCCGTCAGCGGACCCGCAGGCGATAGAACAGCCGGCGCACGGTTCCGGTCTTGGACCGCATCAGGATGGTCTCGGTCTCCAGCCAGTCGCCGTCGCGGCGCGCGCCCGAGACGATGGAGCCGTTGGTCACGCCGGTGGCCGCGAAGATGACATGGCTGCGGATCATGTCGCTGCGCGAATATTTGCGGTCGAGATCGGTGATGCCGGCCTTGGCGGCGCGCGCCTTCTCCTCGGCATTGCGAAACAGCAGCCGGCCCTGCATCTGCCCGCCCATGCAGCACAGCGCGGCGGCGGCCAGCACGCCTTCGGGCGCGCCGCCCGCACCCATGTACATGTCGATGCCGGTCTTGTCGGGCTCGGCGCAGTGGATCACCCCGGCCACATCGCCATCGGTGATCAGGCGGATGCGCGCGCCGGTCTCGCGGATCTCGTGGACCAGCTGCTCGTGGCGGGGGCGTTCGAGCACGCAGACGGTGATTTCCGATGGCGGCACCCCCTTGGCGCGCGCCAGCGTCTCGATGCGCTCGCGCACCGGCATGTCGAGATCGACGATGCCCTCGGGATAGCCCGGCCCGATCGCCAGCTTGTCCATGTAGACATCGGGCGCATGCAGCATCGAGCCGCGCGGCCCCATGGCGATGACGGCCAGCGCGTTGGGCATGTCCTTGGCCGTCAGCGTGGTGCCTTCCAGCGGATCGAGCGCGATGTCGACGCCGGGGCCGTTGCCGGTGCCGACCTCCTCGCCGATATAGAGCATCGGCGCCTCGTCGCGCTCGCCCTCGCCGATCACCACAACGCCCTTGATGTCGAGCAGGTTGAGCTGTTCGCGCATCGCGTCCACCGCCGCCTGATCGGCGGCCTTCTCGTCGCCGCGCCCGATCAGGCGCGAGGCGGCGATGGCGGCGGCTTCCGAGACCCGGGCGAGGCCCAGCGAGAGCATGCGGTCGGCAAAGATTTCGTCGGATTCTGGCATCTGCTCCCCCTCGTTGCCGCAGGCGTCGCCCCGTGCCCGATGCCGGCCCGACGCCCGGTATGATGATGCTTCTTCCTCCAACCCGTGACCTGAGGCAAGCGAAACCTCTCCCGCGGGCGTGAGCTTCCGGTTCGGGACAAGCAAGCATGGCGCCGAAGGCGGGCAAGCGCGCGCGGCGGTGACGGGAAAGGTCCGGCCCGCCGAGCCCTTCGGGGAACCTTCCGGCAGCCTGCGAAGACCGGCACGGCGCAGGCATGGGCGTCATACCGGCTTGAAGACGATTCCGCCGCTTCCCCCGATGGGCAAGGCTTCGCAGGGATCAGGATCGCGCGCATGAAGTCATTTCGAGAGACCCCGGCGAAACTCCGGCGCGACTGGTCATCCCGGGCGAGACGCGTTCTCTGCCAATGTGTACTGCGCGCGCGTAAAGTAATTAGAAAATAATTCCCCAATCAATATTTATCAAACAGGTGAAAATCATGGATAATCGCCGCCGGCGCCGCATTTCGCGGCGCCCGAGCGCAACGCCCGGGTCTGGCCGGCAGGGTTTTGCAGGGATTTCTATAAGAG
>RFIR01000264.1 GCA_003695135.1 Alphaproteobacteria bacterium
AAGCCGCGGGATGGCGGTGACGAAGCGCGTGCCGCGCGCGGCGAGATGGCCGAGCTGGTCCATGATCTCGCGCTTGAGGTTCCAGGGCAGGATCAGCACGTAGTCGGGTGCGGCCTCGATCAGCCGCGCGACCGGATGAACCGGGATGTGGCTGCCGGGGAGAGCCGTATTCTGCTTGGCGGGGTTGCGGTCGACGCAGAAGGCGACGAGATCGGGGCCGATGCCGCAGTAATTCAGCAGCGTGTTGCCCTTGGCCGCGGCGCCATAGGCGGCGACGGTCTTTCCTTCCGCCTTCGCCCGGCGCAGGAAATCCAGCAGCTCCGCGCGCACCGCCTCGACCTTCGGCGCGAAACCGTCATAGCCCTGCGGCCGGTCGAGCCCGGCGGCGGCCTCCTTCGCGCGCACCCGCGCCAGGCCGGGGCCCTCGGGCCGCGCGGCGCCTTCAAGGCAGGCAAAGACGCGCAGGCTGCCGCCATGGGTGGGGATTTCCTCGACATCGAAGACGCGCAATCCGTGCGCGGCCAGGATGCGCTCGACGGCCACCAGGCTGAGATAGCTGTAGTGCTCGTGATAGATGGTGTCGAACTGCACCTCCTGGATCAGGTTCAGCAGATGCGGAAACTCCACCGTCCACACCGCATCGCCTTGCAAGAGCACCGCGATGCCGGCCACGAAATCGTCGATATCCGGCACATGCGCCAGCACATTGGCCGAGCAGACGAGTGCCGGGCGGCGGCCTTCGGCCACCAGCTCCCGCGCCAGTCTTTCCCCGAAGAAATCGACCCGGGTCTCCACCCCCTTCTTCTCCGCCTCGGCGGCCGCGCCGGCGGCGGGGTCGATGCCGAGCACCGGGATGCCTTTGGCCACGAAATACTGCAAGAGATAGCCGTCATTGGAGGCGATCTCGACCACCAGATCGTCCCCCGTCAGCGCCAGGCGGGCCGTGATCATCTCCACATAGGCCTTCGCATGGGCCAGCCAGCTGTCGGAGAAGGAGGAGAAATAGGCGTAACCCTCGTGAAAGATCTCCGATGCCGGCACCGCATCCTCCACCTGCACCAGAAGGCAGGCATCGCAGATGCGCGCATGCAGCGGATAGCGCGGGCAGGGCGTGTCCGCGCGCTCGAGCGGCACATAGGCATTGGCGAGCGCCGTGGTCCCGAGATCGACCAGGCTGCGCGTGAGCGGCGCGCCGCAATGGCGGCAGGCGGGGATGCCCGCATCGGTGTCGGTCATGGCTCTCCTCCGGGGCTTCTCGGCATGCGGGCCGGCTCAGGACGGGCCGTCGGGCCAGATCTTCCACGGCGCCTTGCCGCTGGCCCACAGCGCCTCGAGCTCGTTCTTCTCGCGCAGCGTGTCCATGGGCTGCCAGAAGCCCCTGTGCTCCCAGGCCATCAGCTCGCCCTCGCGCGCCAGCCGCATCAGCGGCGCACGCTCCCAGATGGTGGCGTCATCCTCCAGATAGCGCGCCACGCCGGGCGAGAGCACGAAGAAGCCGCCATTGATCAGCCCGCCCTCGCCGGCGGGCTTTTCGGAGAAATCGCTGACGCGGGCATCGGCGATCTCCAGCCGGCCGAAGCGGGCCGCGGGCGGCACCGCGGTGACGGTGGCCATGCGGCCATGGCTGCGATGGAAGGCGACAAGCGCGGTGATGTCGATATCGCCCACCCCGTCGCCATAGGTCATGCAGAAGGCGTCCTCGCCCTCCAGCCGCGGCAGGACGCGCCTCAGCCGCCCGCCGGTCTGGCTCTCCTGCCCGGTATCGATCAGCGTCACCCGCCACGGTTCGGACTGGTTGCGGATGACCTCCATCTCGCCCGAGGCGAGATCGACGGTGACGTCGGACATGTGCAGGTGATAGTTGGCGAAGTATTCCTTGATCACATAGCCGCGATAGCCCAGGCAGACGATGAAGTCGGTGATGCCATGGGCGGCATAGATCTTCATGATGTGCCACAGGATCGGCCGGCCGCCGATCTCGACCATCGGCTTGGGGATGCGCCCCGTCTCCTCGGCCAGCCTCGTGCCCAGCCCTCCGGCGAGAATGACGCATTTCATGATCGCTGAAATCCCCGGAACTCTCTTGCGGCAGACCGGTCTGCCAACCCGTACGCGGGCGGAAGATAGCATCAAACGGCCCCGAACCCCACCCGCGATTGGCCCCCCGGGCCGATTGTCGCGCCCCGTCTCATTGCCGACAAGATTCCGTGGCAAGGCCGGGCGGGCACCGCTCCGCACGCGGCGGAGGCGGGCCGCGCATGGGGGCACGGCGATGATCGGATGGATCCGCAAGAAGCTGTTTCTGGTCCGCTGGGGCGGGGTGGCGCGGCGCTGGCCGGTCGAGCGCCTGCTGGCCACCACCGATCTGCCGCTCAGCGCGGCCGAGACCGAGGAGCTCAGGCGCTGGGGCATCCATGCCTGGCGCCAGCTGGTGGCCTGGTACCTGCTGCGCTTCCGCACGCTGGAGAAGCTCGATCAGTTCTACTGCTTCGGTGTCGCCCATGGCAGCACCGTGGACGGGCTGGTCACCGGGCTGCGCCATCGCGGCATGGCGATCCCGCACATGCATCTGTTCGATTCATTCGAGGGGCTGCCGGAGGAGGATCCCGGCATCCAGGTGCCCGCGGTCTGGCATCGCGGCGCCTTTGCCGGCACCCGCGAAGGGCTGGAGGCGCGGCTGAAGGAAATCGGCATGCCCGAGGACGCCACCACCCTGCATGAGGGCTGGTTTTCCGACACGCTCAGGCCCGAGATGGTCGAGAACGGCACCTTCCGCCCGGCGGCCTATGTCGATATCGACGCCGATCTCTACAACAGCACGTTTCAGGTGCTGGATTTCCTGTTTGCCCACCGCCTGATCCGCCCCGGCACGCTGATCGGCTATGACGACTGGGGCGATACCGATCTGTGGACCGCCGGCGAGAGCCGCGCGCATAAGGAGATCATGGAGAAATACGGCGCCGCCTGCGCCCAGCTCGTCTCCTGGGGCGAGCAGCCGCTGATCCGCAAGATCTTCCTCGTCGTCGACATCGCCGGTGACGGCGATGCCGGCGGAGAGTGAGCCGGGCCGGTGCGCGCGGGGCATGAGGATCCGCTCCGGCCCGCCGGCGCGGGCGGGACGGGCGGGGCGGGCAGCCCGGCCCTGCGCATCGCGGCCGGGCTGGCGGCGGCGGCGCTTGTCGTCCTTGCCATCCGCGGGCTCGTCAGCCCCGGCGGGCTGGAGCGTCACGAAAGCTGGTGGCTGATCCCGCTGGCGCTGGCGCTGGCGCTGGCCGGGTGTGCCGCGCGCACCGCCTGGCAGGAGGCGGGGCTGATGGCCGCGGCCTTCCTCGCCGGGCTCGGCGCGCAGCTGGCGCTGACCAGCCCGTTCTGGTTCCAGCACATCCGGGTGCTGCCGACGCCGTTTTCCTATCTGATCACCGCCATGATCGGCCTGCAGGGGCTGATGGCGGCGGGGGCGCTGCTGCGCGCGGGCCGCCTCGCCCGGGCGCCGCGGCTGATCGGCGGCTTCGGCTGGTGGCGGGTGTTCGCGGTGCTGGCGGTGCTGGTGCTGGCCGCCAAGGGGGTGATGGATTTCATCGACCCGCCCAACCTGCCGCGCTTTCTCAAGCAGCTCGCCCTGTCGCTGGTCTTCCTCGCGGTCAATCTGGCGAGCTTTCTCGCGCTGCTCGCCGCCCTGCCCGGGCCGCGTGTGGCGGCATGGGCGGCGCGGGCCGGGCGGCTGATCAGCCTGCCCCCCGTGCTGACCGGCGGGGCCGCGGAGGGCGCACCGGCCGGGCCGGGCCGCCTCGACCGCGCCTTTCCCTTCGCCGTGGCGGCGGTGGCATTCGCCATCGCCACGCTGATCGCCATCGCCGCGCTGGAGGCGGTGCCCCATCTCGACGACATCGTCTATCTCTTCCATGCCCGCTACTTTGCCCATGGCATGCTGACACTGCCGCTGCCGCCCTTGCCGGAGGCCTTCGACCACTATCTGATGGACAGCCATCAGGGCCGCTGGTTCTCGGTCAATTTGCCGGGCTGGCCGGCGGCGCTGGCCCTGGGCGAGCTGATCGGCCTGCCCTGGCTGGTCAGCCCGGTGATGGGCGGGCTCGGCATCGTGCTGATGCACCGTTTCGTCGCCGCGATGACCGATCGCGGCACCGCCAATCTGGCCATCCTGCTGATGGCAAGCTCGCCCTGGTACCTGTCGATCTCGGCCACCGGGCTCCTGCACGCCTTCACCCTGGTGCTGATCCTCGGCGCCTGGCTGCTGCTGATGCGCGCGCGGGCCCGGCGCAGCCTGTGGGCGGCGCTGGCCGCCGGGGCGCTGATGGGCTGGCTGTTTCTCGCCCGGCCGCTGGAGGGGCTCTACATGGGCGGGCTGACCGGGCTGTGGACGCTGAGCTTCCTGCGCGACCGCCGGCAATGGACCAGCGTGGCGCTCTACGGGCTGGGTGCGGCGGCGATCGCGGCGCTGATCCTGCCCTACAACGCCTATCTGACCGGCGATGCCTTCGTCACGCCGATCAACGCCTATCTCGACCGCATCTGGGCGCCCGGCGCCAATGCGCTCGGCTTCGGCCCCGATCGCGGCGCGGGCTGGGAGAATGTCGATGTCTGGCCCGGGCACAGCCCGCTCGAGGCGCTGATCAACGCCCAGGAAAACCTCCATGCGCTCAATGGCGAGCTGTTCGGCTGGGGCGGGTTCTCGCTCCTCTTCGCGCTGGTCTTCGCGCTGTGGGGCCGGTGGAGCCGCTTTGCGGCCGCCATGGCCGCGATCATCGCCGTTACGCTGATCGTCTATGCCTTCTACTGGTATGTCGGCGGCTTCTTCGCCGGGCCGCGCTACTGGTTCCAGATGCTGGTGCCGCTGGTGATCCTCAGCGCGCTCGGCATCACCACCGCGGCGGAGCGGCTGGAGGCGCTCATGCCCGGCACCCGGGCCGGGCCGAGGCTGGCCGCCGGGGTGGCGTTTCTGGGGCTGGCGGCGCTGGCGGTGCATGAAAGCTGGCTGGGGGTCAACAAGTATCCCGAGATCCGCGGCTATCACGCCGAATACCGCGATCTGGCCCGCGATCCGCGCCTTGCCGGCAGCCTGATCCTCATCGCCACCGACAGCGATACCGAATATGGCAGCGCCTTCTGGCTCAACGATTTCACCCCCGGCGCGCGCAGCCCGCTCTTTGCCCGCGATCTGGGGCCGGAGAAGAACCGCCGCCTCGCCGCCGCCTTCCCCGACCGGCCGGTCTATCTCGTCAAGGGGCGCGGGACCGGCCAGCCCCATGTCGAGATCGTCCGCGGGCCGCTGAGCGCTGCCGATCTGCAATAGGGCGGTGACGGGGCCGCGGGGAGTGCCGGGAAGGGACGGAAACCCTGCGCTGCCGCGCCGGTTTTGCCCGGGGGTTTTGGTGAACCTAACCCGTTGATCTGCATGGAGCTGGGGCAGGGGTGGTCACAAACGACCGTTTTTGGCGCACAGGTATTGGCAGGGGGTTTGTGTCCGCTGTGTGGGACGAAGCCACCCTTCAAAAACACGATCCGAATGGCGGCTTTGTCGAAAAATAATCACCAAGACGTTAGACCAAGAAGCTTCTCGCCCAGAGCATTGAGCTTGGCCACTTCGGCGTTCTTCCTTTCCCATTCACGCGGGTCACCGGGAAATGCGTCGCGCTGCGGATGATCTTGTTCCTGCCACAGCCGAATGCGCTCTTCCCGTTCTGCGGAATTGTCCGGTTCGGCTGGATGCATCGAGATGTATTGCGCCATGCGCGGCCGATTTGCGGAATGATTTGGGCGGACGCCGTGAGCGAGAAGCGAATTGAAGATGAGCAAGTCCCCGGGCTCCATCTCAATGTTCTCACGCGTCAGACCTGTCATGTCTGGGTGCATCGGGTCGCGATCTGACGGTTGCGTGGCTTTCCACTCTTCAAAGTGTTCGAACAGGTAAGGCACGCATTGAAAGCCGCCGGTCTCATGATCTTGCGGCGTCAGGCTCAAGACACCTTGCACACCAATCGGAAGCGGGTCGAGAGAGGTGTCAACATCCCAATGGATAAACCCGTCCGGGTTGCCCTTCACCTTCTTCGGTGGATTGAGGTTCGCTCGGTCAATCGTCACCCACAGGTCTTCGCGATCCCAGATGTCGACAAAGACGTCGTAGACTCGCTGTTCCATACGGTTGTCCCAAAGATACTGGTGATTGTAGATTTCCAGCATTCCGGTGTTGTTGAGTTCTTTCATCTTGTGTTCGCGTCGTTGTGGCGCGTACCAGGTTGAGGGATCGTTCGGGTCCTTTTCATCAAATCTCCAAAGCAGATCGACCAATCTCTCGACATTGGCTTGAGGCACGACCTGACGGACGATCACATAGCCCTTCGTTGTCCAGTGCTTCCAATCGCTCTGCGATAGGACGCGCAGCGGAAGTTGCTTGTCGATGAGATGCAAAGGTGTCGATTGGGATGTCGTGGGGTGATGGTCGAGTTCGGCTGTGTCTGGCATTTATGGCGCTCCCTGATGGCATATTGAACGCAAGTATGCGCGGCCCGCTGTGCGAAAGTTGTTGACTTGAGGCATCTTCCAATACTATTCTGGCGTCATGTCGCCAAAACCTATGCTCAAGAGCGCAAACCGCGAAGTCCTGCCGAAAAGCGGTCACGTATCGTGGCAGCGGCTGGATCGGCGTTTGGAACACGGAATTCCCTTCAATTGGCACCACCATCCCGAAATGGAACTGACTTTGACCTTGAACTGCACCGGCCAACGTTTCGTGGGCGACAGCATTTCCAGTTTTAACGATGGAGACCTTGCACTGGTGGGCGCAAATCTTCCACACACATGGACGTCGCAGGAACGCATCGACAAATCGAAACCATACTTAGCAAAGGTCATCTGGTTCGACAGAGATTGGCTGAAAGCTATGGGGCACTCTGCGCCGGAGCTTATGTCACTGGTGCCATTCTGCAACCGGGCGCAACGGGGGCTGCAATTCACACAATCCACCCGAACAGATGCGCGCCCCCTGATCGACCGGTTGTTTGACATGCCGCAAACAGATGGGATCACAACGCTTCTGGAACTTCTTCTGGTATTGTCCCGCGACGAGGGCGCGGTTGCATTGTCCTCAACAGAGGTATTGCAAAAGATAGATGCATATTCAGAGCGGATGAACCGCGTGCTGAACCACGTCCACCAGAACTATGAACAAACGATCACGATCGATGATCTCGCGGAAATCGCCGCGCTCAGCCCGTCGGGTCTGCATCGTATGTTCAAGCGACACATCGGGGCCAGCCTGTCGAACTACTTGATCAACCTCAGGATCGGCGAAGCCTGTGCGCGTCTTGCCTCTACCGACGTCCCAATCGGAGTCATTTCGCAGGATGTCGGGTATTCTTCGCAGGCCAACTTCAATCGACATTTTCTGCGATTGCGATCCGAGACCCCAAGCGCCTTTCGGAAAAGAAACCGTATTTCAAGGGCACCATAGGACGAGCGCAAATTCGAAGATCACCAAAGCGGACATCCATCTGCACCGCAGCATTTTGGAGCCATGGGCTCAAACCGGACCTTCTTCGCACCGCAGGATGTGCCAAAACTCAACCGTTTCTGTCACCGGCGATAACGACCGTTTTCGCCACGCCATCTCCACCCGGTCCCACCCTTTCCCGAACCCCCTCCCGCCCCGCGACCGAACGCCCTTCGAACGCAGGCGGGAAAGATGCTATAAGCCCCCTCGTGGCGATCGGTTGGCGTGAGGCAGGCATGCGTGGCGTGAAGGACGAGGCGACCGGGGCGGCCCGGGCGGCCGGCAGGGCCGGGACGGTCCGGGAGGGGCAGGGATGAACATGCAGACCGGAAGTCCCGCCGGGAGTCCCACCGGGACCGGGCGTCCCACCGGGACCGGGCAGGCCGCCGACACTGCGGGGACCGCCGATCCGGCGGCCGAGGCGCCGGTGGCCGCGGCTGCCGAGACCGCTGCCGGGACCCCCGCCGACACCGAAGCGGACGCGGCGCTGGCGGCACGGCTGCAGGGGCTGTCGCTGAGCGTGGTGATCCCGGCCTATAACGAGGAAGGCGCGGTGGCCGAGACGGTGGCCGAGATCCGCGCCGCCCTCGACCCCTGGCCGATCGACTACGAGATCATCGTCGTCGATGACGGCTCCTCGGACAACACCCGCGCCGCGGCCGAGGCGACCGGCGTCACCGTCGATGCCAACCCGGTCAATATCGGCTATGGCGCGGC
>RFIR01000265.1 GCA_003695135.1 Alphaproteobacteria bacterium
CGGTGGCGGAACGAGACCTCCTGCAACAGCACGATGTCGGCCCCCGATGCGGCGATCCAGCGCCCGGCCTGCCCGGGCGTGGGATTGGCATAGAGCATGTTGAGACTGACCACCCGCAGCTTCGGCGCCGCTTCCGGGTCGGGCACCTCGGCCCCCTCGCTGCGCAGCGCCAGCGGCAGCATGCCGGCCACCG
This sequence comes from Alphaproteobacteria bacterium, assembly GCA_003695135.1. Classification (GTDB taxonomy): domain Bacteria; phylum Pseudomonadota; class Alphaproteobacteria; order Rhodobacterales; family Rhodobacteraceae; genus J013. The sequence continues at coordinate 194 of RFIR01000265.1, forward strand.
ACAGGAACACCGCGCCCAGTGCCATCACCCCGGCCGGACGGCGGCCGGTCAGCGCGGCGGCAATCAGCAGGACCAGCGCCGCCAGCCCGGCATGGGGGCGCAGCACCGAAAGCGAATCGAAGGCCGGGTGCAGCGCACCGAGATAGCCCGCGGCGATCACCGCGAGCGCCAGCGCCGCCGGTATGGTCAGGAGCGGGGTCAGGCGCATGCGAACCTCGAATAGCGCAGCCGGTTGAACCCGGTCAGACCGCGATGCACCGGCCCCCAGGCCTGCATGAAGCCGATCCAGTCGAGCCCGACAGCGGCCGCGATCCGGCCCAGCGGCCGCCCGTCGATCAGCGCGATCAGCCGGGCGGAGTCGCGCGGCAGGTCGATGCGGTGCTTCACGCCGTCATAGTCGATGGTGATCCGGCCGCGTTTGCTCACCGTGCCGGCCAGCGCCGCGGCGGGGATGCCGGCAAGCCTCGGTACCGCCTCGGGCGTGGGTTTCGCCATCGCCGCGCCCGCCCGCCCCGCCGGCACGGCATAGCAGACATGGCTGCGCAGATCGCCCGCAAGCCGCTCGGCCAGCGCCATGCGCGACGCCAGGTCGAGCCGGGCGATACGCTCGCGGAATTCATCGGTGTTAGGCAGATAGCGCGCCGGGTCATAGCGCGCGGGCTCGGTGAAGGAGACGAGCTCCAGCCCCGCCGCCTGCAGGGCCGCAAGCAGGGCCTCGACATCGAAGGGAACGTCGCGCGCATGCAGCAGCAGATCGTAAAGCCCGGCATCGGAGGCGCGATGGTCGCTCAGCCCCGTATTCTTCAAAAACCAGTTGCTCTCGGGCAGCGCCGCCAGCGCCGCGCGCGCCAGCGCCACCTTTTCGGCCGGCGCGTCGCCGGCAAACAGCGCGGCAAAGGCCGCCTGCAGCGGATAGACGCCGGTCCGGCCATAGGGCGCATAGACCATCAGCCCGATGCCGCCGCCCGGCGCCAGGGCCTTTGCCAGCGCATCGAAACCCGCCTGCGGGTCCTCCAGATGGTGCAGCACGCCGCAGCAGTCGACATAGTCGAACCGCCCAAGCTCCGGTGCCTGAAGGATATCGCCGGTCAAGAAGCGGATGCCCGACAGCCCGCGCGCCTTCGCCCGCGCCTCGGCCACGCCGCGCGCGGCATGCGAAAGGTCGAGATAGGTGATCTCGGCCGGGCAGCCGGTATCGTCAAGCTGCTGGGCAAGCTGGATCAGCCCGTCGCCGGTGCCGCCGCCGGCGACCAGCGCCCGGAAGGGCTGGCGCCAATCGCGCTTGCCGCCGAACAGGAAATGGTCGATCTCGGCCAGATCGGAGGGCGAGCCGGTGATCAGCCGCCGCGCCTCGTCGGCGGGATCGCGCTCGGGATAGGGATAGTGCTCGTACTGGGCCGCAACCTCGTCCATACCCGTTTCACGCCCTTCCCGCACCGGTCCGGCGCCGGCTCACTCCGCCGCGCCGCGCAGCCCGTCCTTGCCCGCTTCGCCCGGTTCGCTGCGCCACTGGATCAGGAGCGTGTTGCGCACGCCCAGCTCGCCCGGAACCCGCTGACGGCCGTGATAGCTCACCTTGCCGGGCAGATCGTTAACCGCGAAGGCATAGCCGCTGTTGGGACGGAAGGCAAAGCGCTTGACCTCTCGAAACCCGCCTCCGGTCAGCCGTCCCAGCACGCCGCTGCGTTCGTAAAGCGAGGTGCCGAGATCGAGCTGGCTGTCATCCTCGGCCAGATAGAACTGCATCGTCACCACCCGCGGCTGGCCGTCCGGATGCGGCTTGATCTCGTAATCCTCGGTGTCGCGCACCAGCATCAGCACCGGCCAGCCGGGCTGATCGACCACCTCGTCCTCCGGCACGCCGAGCCGCAGCGCGACATCGCCCTTCAGCTTGGCGTAGACGGCACGGCGGACGAGATCGGTGCGCAGGGCGGCCGCGACATCTTCCCAAAGCTCCCGGCGATCCGCGTCGATGCGTTCCATCTCCTCGCCGGCCAGATAGAGCCGGTCGCGGGTCGAGCTGCCATCGGCACGCTTCCAGCGCCGCGGATTGAGCGGCAGATAGCTTTCCGGCCGCGGCAGGCCGCGGAGCATCTCGGCATAGACATCGGCGGGAAAGGCGTCTTCGAGATAGAAGTGATCGAAGGGCGCGCGCGCCAGATCCGCCCCGGCGATGCTGGCGGCGAGATGTTCGGCGATCGCCTTTGCCCGCGGGCTCAGACCCACAAGCTCCGCTGTCTGGTCCATGATGCCGTCTCCCCTGACCGACCGAGATCGGCCCGGTTCTACATCACCGGGCCGGGCTTCGCAAAGCGACGATGCGCGCGCGGCGCGGCGCGGCGCGGGGGTGGGCCATCGGGGGGCCGAAAACGACATGAACGCGCCGCCTATCGCACAGCATCCGCGCCGGGCGCAGCCGCACAGTGCGACGAGCAGGAGGAGGCCCGCGATGAACCGGCATTATTCCGACGCCCGCAAGATCGACCCCAGCCGCCGCCGCCCCGACGGCACGCCGGACGACAACGACCGGGTCGAGATCGGGCCGACGCCGCTGGCCTTTGCCGAATGGGCGGAGGCGGGGCTGGAGGTACCCGATCTGGCGGCGATGCGCGCCTTCCGCCTGAACCGGCTGGTCGACAAGATCGTCGAGCGCGACCTGGCCGGGCTGTTGATGTTCGACCCGCTCAACATCCGCTATGCCTCCGACACCACCAACATGCAGCTGTGGAACGCCCACAACCCGTTCCGCGCCTGTCTGGTGCTGGCCTCGGGCTACATGATCGTCTGGGATTTCAAGGGCATCGGCGGGCTCCTGACCGGTTTCAACCCGCTGGTGCGCGAGACGCGCTCGGGCACCTCGTCCTTCTTCTACTTCGCCAATGGCGACGGCACCCGGGCGCGGGCGGAGGAATTCGCGCAGGAGATCCTCGCCGAGCTCAAGAGGCACGCCGGCGACAACCGCCGGCTGGCCATCGACAAGATCATGGTGCACGGGCTGCGCGCCTTCGAGGCCGCCGGCATCGAGGTGCATGAGGGCGAGGAGATCACCGAGAAGGCGCGCTCGGTCAAGGGGCCGGACGAGATCCGCGCCATGCGCTGCTCGATCCATTCCTGCGAACGGGCCATGGCCGAGATGGAAGCGGCGATGGAACCGGGCATGACCGAGGACGAGCTCTGGGCCGTTCTGCATGCCGGCAACATCCGCCGCGGCGGCGAATGGATCGAGACCCGGCTGCTCGCCTCCGGCCCGCGCACCAATCCGTGGTTTCAGGAATGCGGGCCGCGGGTGATGGCCGAGGGCGACATCATGGCCTTCGATACCGATCTCATCGGCCCCTACGGCATCTGCACCGACATCTCGCGCACCTGGATCGTCGGCGACGGCGAACCGACGGCGGAGATGAAGCGTCTCTACCGCATCGCCCATCAGCACGTGACCGAGAACACCGCGCTCTTGCGCCCCGGCCTTGCGCTGCGCGACATCACCTTCGGCGGCCACATGCTGCCCGAGGAATTCGTGCCCCAGCGCTATGGCGCCAAGATGCACGGGGCGGGGCTGTGCGATGAATGGCCGCTCGTCACCTATCCCGAGGACTGGCGCGAGGGCACCTTCGACTACGCCACCGAGCCGGGAATGGTGCTCTGCCCCGAGGTCTATATCGGCGCGGTCGGCGGGCCCTTCGGCATCAAGCTGGAGGATCAGGTGCTGATCACCGAGACCGGGCACGAAAGGTTGTCGAGCTATCCCTGGGACGCGCGCCTGCTGGGCTGAGGTCAGGCCCGCGCCAGGCCCGTCGCGTTCAGTTCGATTCTCGCGCCCGCGGCGCGAAGCGACACGGGCATGCGCCCGCCGTTGGGGCTGAGGAAGACGCGTCCTGTCTGATCTGCACCACGTCGAAGGGCAGTGCCCGCCCGAGGCGGCGCGAAGCGCCCGCCTGGGGGGCGGGCGGGCGCTGCCCGGGCTGACGCCCGGGCGGGTCCACGCCCTTGCGTTGGGGCCTGTAGTGAATCGAATTGAACACGACATGCCCTGGCATGGCAGGGCGGCAAGGCGGGGGTGATCCGCGCGAACCGCGTCCCGAATCTGCACGCTGCCGCAACCGCCGCGTGCAATTTCTTGGCGTGCATGCCGCTATCGTGCTATATTGACATGGTTTTTCAGCGGGAGGGTGTATCCATGCGAAACCTTGTCATCACTGCGGCCTTCCTGATTTCCTCCCTCGCCGCGGCTGAGGCGCAGACGCTGGGCACGACCTGCGAGACGCCGGCGGGCACATGCCAGCTC
>RFIR01000266.1 GCA_003695135.1 Alphaproteobacteria bacterium
ATCATGATCTTTGCAAGACCTCATGCATTCCATACATCCGCCTGCGTCCACGTAATACAGGGGTATTCCAATCGTTGCACATGGGCGGGGATTTTCGCCTGGCCGTCTGGCGCATCCGCCTTCAACTCGGCGGCCCGCCCCCGGTGCCTGCCGGTTGATCACGCGCGAGGGAACGCGCCTCGACGGCTGCCAGGCGATCACCTGCCAGGGCCGTGCGGATCGTCTCCGCCAACGGCCCCGACACCATCTCACTGCACGAAGCCGGGCAGCGGGCAGTGATCAGGGCGGCTGGGATCATATCCGATACAGCCACGAAGTGTTTGCGCTCGGGCGCTTTCCCGCCGCCGTTTCAGGGGCGGGGCCGGGTCTTCGCCTGGCGCCGGCGCGGCCGCTTGCGCTTGCCGGCCGCGATCTCGCGCGCCTGGGCCGCGGCAGCCTTCAGCTCCTCGGCAATCTCCTCGGCCTCCTCGGGTTCGAAATCGAGCGGCAGATCGACCGTCCGGCCGCTGATATAGATGCGCACCATGCCCAGCGTCGTCGGCGCGACCTGCAGATCGGCGCCCTCCTCGCTTTCCCGGTCGATGCCCATGCTCCGGTCTCCATCCACCCCGCCACCGGCCCCGGCCGGTTGCGGCAGCATCGCCTTACGCGGAGGGGCCGGGCGGAGACAAGGGGCCCTTCGCCGCGCCGGGGCCCGTCTTGCAATCGCGACCGGTCTGCCGTAGATCAGCCTTGGCGTGCCGACGTAGCTCAGTTGGTTAGAGCACTAGATTGTGGATCTAGGGGTCCCCCGTTCGAGTCGGGGCGTCGGTACCAGCAATATCAGCAAGTTGCACTGGCTCTGCAGAGATGGCGATGTGCGCCATCTTCCACATGTCCCTTGCGGACGGGAATCTGGCGGCAACATGTGCCGGCATCCTGCCATGCCTGGCCCGCATCAATGCCGCGACACCAGTACCCGATTGCGCCGGCGCGTTCGGGGACCGTGTGATGTCGTGCATCGCCTCGGCGGCTTGCCGCAGCGGGCCGAGCATCGGCCTGGCCGGATCGACCGGCGCCTTGCCCGAGCCATCCGGCGCAAGGCAGGTGCGATGAACCGCGAAACCTTCCCGGCCATCTACCCTTCACCGAGCACGAGCTCGCGCCGGAAGAAGGATCCGCCCCCATCCCCGGCATCGAATTCGCGCGCGGCGCGGTGGCCGTCCCACACCGCATCGGCGATCAGCCCCGGCGCGGCGGCATCGCCGATCAGTGTCAGAGTGCGGAACCTGCCCGCCATCGTCTGCAGTTCTTCGTGAAGGGTGACATCGCGCAACCGCTCGGTGACCATGAGCACCGCGCCGCAGGCCATGTGACGCTCGCGCCCCGAATGGACGCAGTGCAGCAGTGCACCCTGCCCGGAGGTGGAGACCAGCCGGTGGCCGGTCACGATCTCCACGCCCGCCTCGATCAGCGCCCGTTGCACGCGGGACTGTTCCAGCGTGAGCTCGGTGTAGGGCGAGACCATCGCCGCCGAGGTCACGAAGATCACCCGCTGCCCCGCGACAGCGAGATGTTCGGCAAGCACCCCGCCGAGATAGCCGAGCTCGTCATCGAAGATCATCACCGGCCCGGGCGCGGGCAGGCGACCATCGAGCACGTCATCGGGGGTGAAGACCGGCAGCGCGGGGTCGAGATCGAGCGGGGTCATGGCAGAGCGGCCGCGCCCGTCACGCCGCCAGGCCGCGCCGGTTGCGAGGAAGACATCGGCAATGCCGGTCTCGGCGACATCGGCGGCCGTCAGCCGGCTGTCGGTGAACAGCCGCACATTGGCGCGCTGGCGCAGATCGAACAGGCGATGGTCCACCACCCGGCGCCAGGCGGCAAGCCCGTGCAGGCGGGATTCCTTCAGCGCCCGGCCGCCGAGCTCCGACTCCGCCTCGGCCAGCGTCACCTCGTAGCCGCGCCGTGCCAGCTGCATCGCGCATTCCAGCCCGGCCGGGCCGCCGCCGATCACCAGCACCGCGCGCGGCTCATCCGCCGGGGCGATGCGCTCGGGGTGCCAGCCGCGGCGCCATTCCTCGCCCATGGTCGGGTTCTGGGTGCATCGGATCGGCACCGTCAGCGAATCGCAGGAGACGCAGACATTGCAGCCGATGCATTCGCGAATTTCGTCGATCCGGCCGGTGCGGATCTTCTCGGGCAGGAACGGATCGGCGATCGAGGGCCGGGCGGCACCGATGAAATCGACGATGCCCCGGCGCACCAGCGACACCATCAGATCGGGCGAATTGAGCCGCCCGGTGGCGACCACCGGCCGCGTCGTCACCTGCTTGACGAATTCGATGTAGGGGATCTGGTAGCCGTCCTGCGGCTCGAAGCGCGAGGTAACCGAGTCGTTCTCCCAGCCCGAGACGTTGACGTCCCACAGATCGGGCAGCCCGGCCAGCATCTCGACCACCGCGCGGCCCTCCTCATGGGCCTGCATGCCGTCGGCACCCATCATCTCGTCCACCGCGAAGCGCAACGCGACAGCGCAGGTGTCGCCCACCGCCTCGCGGGTCTCCTCCAGCACCTCGCGCAACAGGCGGGCGCGGTTCTCCAGACTGCCGCCATATTCGTCGGTCCGGTCGTTCATCCGTGCCGACAGGAAATGCTGCAGAATGGTCATGTTGTGCGCGGCATAGGCATAGACGATGTCGAACCCGGCCTCGCGCGCGCGCAGCGCCGCGGCCCGGTGCCAGCCGCGAAAGGCGCGGATGTCGGCCTTGTCCATGGCGCGGGCCTGCCGGGGATAGCTCGCCACCCCGATCATGTCGCGCACCCCCAGAATCGGCGCGCGGCTGAGGTGGTTGCGGGCGTGATGCCCGTTATGGACCAGCTGGATCGCCGCCAGCGCGCCGTGTTCGTGCACCGCTTCGGTCATCCGTCTCAGCGCGGGGATGTCGGATGCGTCCCAGATGCGCTGTTCGGGATAGGGTGACAGGTCCGAGGAGGGGTGGATCTCGGTCTCCTGGGTACTGACCACCGCCCAGCCGCCGGCAGCCTTCATGCCGCGCATCGCCGCTTCGGCCCGCGGGCGCAGATGGCCGAGCCCGTTGCAATGCGGCACCTGATAGAAACGGTTCTTCGCCGTCACCGGGCCGATCTGCACCGGCTCGAACAGAATCGCATATCGGTCATTACCCGGCATGGGCACGATCTCCCTGATGGCAGGACGGGCGCCGGGGCGATGTTGCCGCCCCGGCAGGCATTTTCGGAAGCCGGCCTTGATGCGTGCGGGCTCCTTCAGCATCCGCTGCCAGAACGGGGGATCGACCGCATCGAAGAACGGGCTGCCCCTCGAAGGTCGAGCCCGGTCCGGTTCCCTCGCCATTCAACCGCGAGGAGGCAACGCGCATCGTGTTCCGATCTCTGGCGGCGATGTTTCCGGCGCATTTCGATACGAAGGGATCCCGCGGAACGCTACCCGGCCAGTCCCGATCGAGCCCGACCCCGGGGCGGCCCTGGCGACAGCCCGGGCGCAGCGCGACCGGCAACCCGGAGGGCGGAGAACGCGCGGCCACCCGGTTGCGGCCTCAGGCGGCCGAGGCGCGCACCGCGGCGAACTTGAACTCGGGGATCTTGCCCACCGGGTCGAGCGCGGGGTTGGTCAGCAGATTGGCCGCGGCCTCGACAAAGGCGAAGGGCAGGAACACCGTGTCGGGCGCCACCGCGCGGTCGGCCCGCGCCATCACCGTCACCGCGCCGCGGCGGGTCTCCAGCCGCACCAAGCCGCCCGGCGCCACCCCCAGCCGGCGCAGCGTGGCCGGATGCAACGAGCAGTTGGCCTGCGGCTCGACCGCATCGAGCACGCGCGAGCGCCGCGTCATCGCCCCGGTATGCCAGTGTTCGAGCTGCCGGCCGGTGATCAGCACCAGCGGGTAGTCCTCGTCGGGTGTCTCGTCGGGCGGCACAACGGCGGCGGGGGTGAAGCGGCCGCGGCCCTGCGGCATCGGAAAGCCTTCGGCAAAGACGATGGCCTGTCCGGGATCCTCGGGCGACAGGCTGGGATAGGTGACCGCGCCCTCGCGCTCCAGCCGCTCCCAGTCAATATTGTCGAGGCTCTTCATGCCGCGCTTCATCTCGGCGAAGACCTCGGAGGGATGGGTAAACGGCCACTCAAGCCCCAGCCGGCGGGCGAGATCGACCACGATCGCCCAGTCCTCGCGCGCCTGCCCCGGCGGCGGAACGGCCGGCCGGCCCATCTGCACCTGCCGGTTGGTGTTGGTCACGGTGCCGGTCTTTTCGTAGAAGGCCGAAGCGGGCAGGATCACGTCGGCATAGTTCGCGGTCTCGGTCAGGAAGATGTCCTGCACCACCAGATGCTCGAGCTTGGCCAGCGCGGCGCGGGCATGGTTCAGATCGGGGTCCGACATCGCCGGGTTCTCGCCCAGGATGTACATGCCGCGAATCTCGCCGGCATGGACGCCGTCGAGGATCTCGGTCACCGTCAGCCCGCGTTCGGCGGGCAGGTCGTCCACGCCCCAGATGCGGGCGAAATCGGCGCGCACGGTCGCATCGGCGGGCGAGCGGTAGTCGGGCAGGAACATCGGGATCAGCCCGGCATCCGAGGCGCCCTGCACGTTGTTCTGCCCGCGCAGCGGATGCAGCCCGGTTCCGGGGCGGCCGACATTGCCGGTCATCAGCGCGAGGCTGATCAGGCAGCGGGCATTGTCGGTGCCATGCACATGCTGGGACACCCCCATGCCCCAGAAGATCATGCCGGCCTTGCCGGAGGCGAAGACCCGCGCCGCATCGCGCAGGGTGGCGGGGTCGATGCCGGTGAGCTCGGCCATGGCCTCGGGCGAGAACCGGGCGAGGTGCTGCTTCTCGCGTTCCCAGTCCACTGTGAAGCGGTCGATGTAGTCCTGATCGTAAAGCCCCTCCTCCACGATCACCGACATGATCGAATTGATCAGCGCGACATCGGCCCCGGGGCGGAACTGCAGCATGTGGGTTGCGTGGCGGGCGAGCGCCTGTCCGCGCGGATCGGCGACGATCAGCTTGCCGCCGCGCCGCGCAAACTGCTTGAAGAAGGTGGCGGCGACGGGGTGGTTTTCCACCGGGTTGGCGCCGATGACGATGGCGACATCGGCGTTCTCGATCTCGTTGAAGGTGGCGGTGACCGCGCCCGAGCCGATATTCTCGATCAGCGCCGCGACCGAGGAGGCGTGGCAGAGCCGGGTGCAGTGATCGACATTGTTGTGCCCGAAGCCTTCGCGGATCAGCCGCTGGAACAGATAGGCCTCCTCATTGGTGCATTTGGCCGAGCCGAAGCCGGCGACGGCCGTCCCGCCATGGGTGTCGCGCAGCCGCGCCAGCCCGGCGGCGGCGGCGTCGAGCGCCTCCTCCCAGCTTGCCTCGCGGAAATGGGTCGAGGGGTCGGCGGGGTCGACATTCAGCCCCTTGGGCGGGGCATCGTCGCGACGGACCAGCGGCCGGGTCAGGCGATGGGGGTGATGCACGAAGTCGAACCCGAAACGGCCCTTGACGGACAGC
>RFIR01000267.1 GCA_003695135.1 Alphaproteobacteria bacterium
ACGGAAAGGCGGTGGCCGGGCTGATGCGCGAGCTGGCCGAGACCGGCGCCTTCCGCCTGCCCGACGCGGTGCTGGCCGGCCTGCGCGACGGTTTTGCCAGCGCCCGTGCCAGCGAGGCGGAGACGGCCGAGAGCATCCGCCGCACCTGCCAGGAGACCGGGCAGATCGTCTGCCCGCACACCGCGGTCGGCCTCCATGCCGCCCGCGCCTGCCGTGGCGACCCGGCCGTGCCGATGATCGCGCTGGCCACCGCCCATGCCGCCAAGTTCCCCGATGCGGTGGAGGCGGCCTGCGGCCTGCGCCCGGCCCTGCCGGAGCGGCTGGCCGGGCTGATGGAGCGACCCGAGCGCATCACCGTCCTGCCCGCCGAGCTTTCGGCCATTCAGACCTATGTCAGGGAACACAGGACGTGAGCGTGGAAATTCATACGCTGGCCAATGGCGTGCGCGTGGTCTGCGAGGTGATGCCGGGCCTGCAATCGGCCGCGCTCGGGGTCTGGGTCGAGGCGGGCGGCCGGCATGAGGGCGATCGCGAGACCGGCATTGCCCATTTCCTCGAACACATGGCCTTCAAGGGTACCGAGCGGCGCAGCGCCCGGCAGATCGCCGAGGAGATCGAGGAGGTGGGCGGCTATCTCAACGCCTATACCTCCAAGGAGATGACCGCCTATTACGCGCGCGTGCTGTCGGCCGACGTGCCGCTGGCCATCGACCTGATCGGCGACATCGTGCTCAACCCGGTCTTCGCCCCCGAGGAGATCGCCATCGAACGCGGGGTGATCCTGCAGGAGATCGGGATGGTGCGCGACACTCCCGACGACGTGATCTTCGACTGGCTGCACGAGACGAGCTATCCCGACCAGCCCTTCGGCCGCTCGATCCTCGGGCCGGTGGAACTGGTGCAGGGCTATGGCGAGGCCGATCTGCGCCGCTTCATCCGTGCCCATTACGCGCCCGACCGCATGATCCTGGCCGCGGCGGGCGGCATCGATCCCGACGAGGTGCTGCGGCTGGCCGAGCGGGTGTTCGGCCAGCTGCCCGCCCGCCCGGCGCCCGCGGCAAGCGCGGCGCGCTTCGGCGGCGGCGAGCGGCGCGAGCTGCGCGATCTGGAGCAGGCGCATTTCGCGCTGTCGCTGGAAGGGCCGGGCTACCGCGAGGACGATTTTCACGCCGCGCAGGTCTTTGCCACCGCGCTTGGCGGCGGCATGTCCTCGCGGCTGTTCCAGGAGATCCGCGAGCGGCGGGGCCTGTGCTATTCCATCCAGGCCCAGGCGACGGCCTATGCCGATACCGGCGCGCTGACCATCTATGCCGGCACCGGCGAGGACCAGATCGCGACCCTGTCGATGGTGACCATGGACGAGCTGCGCCGCGCCGCCGAGGATCTCAGCGAGGCCGAGACCGCGCGGGCGCGGGCGCAGATGAAGGCGGGGCTGCTGATGGGGCTGGAATCGCCGGCCGCGCGCTGCGAGCGTCTGGCGCGCATGCTGGCGATCTGGAACCGGGTGCCGGAGGTCGCGGAGACGGTGGCGCGCATCGAGGCCGTGGATGCCCGCGCCGCGCGCGCCCATGCCGAGCGGCTGCTGACCCGTGGCAGGGCGCTCGCGCTCTATGGCCCGGTGGCCGGCGCGCCGGATCTGGCCGCGCTCGGCGCCAGGCTGGCGGCCTGAGCGGGGGACATGCTGACCTTCTTTCGTCGGCCGCGCCCGAGGATCGAGACCGAACGGCTGTTCATGCGCCCGCCCGAGCGCGGCGATCACGCCGAATGGGCGCGGCTGCGACGCGAGAGCGAGGGCTTCCTGCGCGGCTGGGAACCGCTCTGGTCGCGCGATCATCTCGGCGCCACCGCCTTCCGCAACCGCGTCGCCTGGGCGCGGGCAATGATCGAGGGCGACCGGGGGCTGCCGATGTTCCTGTTCCGGCGCAGCGATGCGGCGCTGATCGGCGCGATCACGCTCGACAACATCCGCCGCGGGCCGGCGCAATCGGGCACGGTGGGCTACTGGGTCGGCGAGCGATACGCCCGGCAGGGCTACATGCGCGAGGCGCTGACCGCGCTGGTGCATTTTGCCTTCACCGAGCTCGACCTGTCGCGCATCGAGGCGGCCTGCCTGCCGGAAAACACCGCCTCCCGCGGCCTGCTGGAGCGGGTGGGCTTCAAATATGAGGGCGTGGCCCAGGCCTATCTGCAGATCAACGGCCGCTGGCGCACCCATGTGCTCTATGCCATCCTGCGCAGCGACCGGCGCGGGCCGTCCGACGCCAGCTGAAAGCCACGCCATGCGCCCCGACCCGATTGCCATGATCCCCTGCCAGCGCCATCTCTTCGACCTGCCGCGCGAGGTCGCCTATCTCAACTGCGCCTACATGTCGCCGCTGATGCACCGGGTGGTCGAGGCCGGTCAGCGCGGCATGGCGCTGAAGGCGCGGCCCTGGGAGATCGCGCCGCCCGATTTCTTCGCCCGTCCCGAGCGTGCCCGGGCGCTGTTTGCCGAGATCATCGGCGCCGATGCCGAAGGTGTGGCGCTGATCCCCTCGGCCAGCTACGGCATCGCGCTGGCCGCGGCCAATCTGCGCCCCGGGGCGGGCCGGCGCATCCTGCTGATCGAGGACCAGTTTCCCTCCAACGTCCATGTCTGGCGCCGGCTGGCGCGGGAGAGCGGGGCGGAGATCGTCACCGTACGCCGCCCGCCCGATGGCGACCTGACCCGGGCGGTGCTGGGGGAGATCGACGAGCGCACCGCGCTCCTGGCCGCAGCGCAATGCCGCTGGACCGATGGCGCGCTGATCGATCTCGACCGGGTGGCGCCCGCGCTGCACGAGGTCGGGGCGGCGCTGGTGCTCGACCTGACCCAGTCGGCCGGGGCGATGCGATACGATGCCGCCCGGATCGACGCCGATTTCGTGATCGCGGCCACCTACAAGTGGCTGCTCGGTTCCTATTCGATGGGCTTCGTCCACATCGCGCCGCGTCATCGCGACGGCCGGCCGCTGGAAGAGACGTGGATGGGCCGGGAGGGGGCGGAGGATTTCGCCCGGCTGGTCGATTACCGCGACGGCTACCGCCCCGGCGCGCGCCGCTTCGATGTCGGCGAGGTTGCCAACTTCGCCCTGCTGCCGGCCACGATCGCGGCGCTGGAACAGATCCTGGACTGGGGCGTGGAGCGGATCGAGGCAACGCTGGCCGCGCGGGTGGCAACGATCGCGGAGCGTGCCGCGGGGCTGGGGTTCCGCGTCTCCGACCCCGCGTTGCGCGCCGGGCATTTCCTCGGGCTGGGATTTCCCGGGCCGGTGCCGGCCGGCCTGCCCGAACGGCTGGCGGCCGAGCGGGTCCATGTCAGCCTGCGTGGCAGCTCGCTTCGGGTCACGCCGCATCTCTACAATGACGATGCCGATACCGAGCGGCTGATCGAGGTGCTGGCGGCTGCGATCTGAACCGGGCGCTCGCGCCCGGTACGGCGAACCGTTGCCGGAGAGCGTTTCGATCGGCTCCGGCGCGCCACAGCCTCCGAACCGGGCTCCCGCCGCCTTCCAGCAGCGGGCGACGCCGCCGGTTATCGCCGGCGGTGATCGACGACGGCGGGCGGTGCAGGGGTTGACGCCGATCGCATCGCCCTGGGGAGCCCGGCAATCTGGTCTCGGTCGAGGAGTCCTTCACGCTGACCTCGTGCCGCGTCCGGGCCTCTCCCTTGCCAGTGTCATACCAGCCGCCCTGATCACTGCCCGCCGCCCGGCTTCGTGCCGTGAGCGAGGTGATGGTGTCGGGGCCGTTGGCGGAGACGATCCGCACGGCCCTGGCAGGTGATCGCCTGGCAGCTGTCGAGGCGCGTTCCCTCGCGCGTGATCAACTGGCAGGCGCCGGGCGCGTTCCGCCGAGCTGAAGGCGAATGCGCCGCACGGCCAGGCGAACATCCTCGCGCAGGTGCAATGATCGGAATGCCCCTGCGAAACTCCGGCGCGACGGGGCATCCCCGGCGAGACGCGTTTTCTGCCAATGTGTACTGCGCGTGCATAAAGTAATTAGAAAATAATTTCCCAATCAATATTTACCAAACAGGTGAAAATCATGGATAATCGCCGCCGGCGCCGCATTTCGCGG
>RFIR01000268.1 GCA_003695135.1 Alphaproteobacteria bacterium
ATCTCGGCCTGCCGCTGCTGCGGCTGGAGACCGGCGAGGACAGCCCCGATGCGCTCGCCTTCTACGCCAAGTCCGGCTTCGCGCGCCGCGGCCCGTTCGGCGAGTACCGCGAGAACGGCTCCAGCGTGTTCATGGAGAAGCGGCTCTGATGCATCTGCTCGCCGCGCAGCAGGGCACGGTCTCGGACGGCACCGAACCGGTCGATCCCGGCCAGACCCCGGCTGACATCGTGGTGATCTCGGCGGCCGATACGGAACTGGCGGCACTGTCGGAGGCGCGGCGGGCGCTGGGCGCCGACGCGCCGTCGCTGCGGCTGATGTCGCTGGGCTTCCTGCAGCATCCGATGTCGGTCGATCTGCATCTCGACCAGTGTGCCGGGAAATCGCGGCTGGTGATCGCCCGCATCCTCGGCGGCGCGGGCTACTGGCGCTACGGGGTCGAACAGTACGCGGCCCGGCTCGGCGCCGCGGGCGTGCCCTTTGCCGCCCTGCCCGGCGACGACAGGCCCGATGCGGAGCTGCAGCGCTTTTCCACCGTGGCCGAGGCCGATTGCGCCGCGCTCACCGCCTATCTGGTCGAGGGCGGGCCGGAGAATGCGCAGAACTTCCTGCGCCATGCCGCGCATCTCCTGGGCCGGGGCGAGGCGCCACCGCCGGCGCGCCCGCTGCTGCGCGCCGGATGCTACTGGCCGGGGCAGGGCATCGCCGATCCCGCGACGCTCCGCGAAAACTGGCGGCCTGGCGCGCCGGTGGTGCCGGTCCTGTTCTACCGCGCGCTGTTGCAGGGCGCGGGGCTGCAGCCGGTCAACCGGCTGGTGCGCGCGCTGATGCGGCGGGGGCTCAACCCGCTGCCGGTGTTTCTCGCCTCGCTGAAGGATGCGCTGTCGGTGGCCACGCTGGAGGCGCTGCTGGCCGACACCCCGCCTTCGGTGGTCCTCAACGCCACCAGCTTCGCCGTCGGCGCGCCGGAGGCCGGCGGAGCGGGCGCCCCGCTTGCACAATTCGACGTGCCGGTGCTGCAGCTGGTGCTGTCTACCGGCACCGAGGAGGGCTGGCGCAACGGCAAGGCCGGGCTCGGTCCGCGCGACATTGCCATGAACGTCGCATTGCCGGAGGTCGATGGCCGCCTGCTGACCCGCGCCATCAGCTTCAAGGACCGCGCCTATTTCGACGAGGCGACGCAATGCGCGATCACCGCCTATCGCGCGCGGGGCGACCGGGTCGATTTCGTCGCCGATCTGGCCGCGAACTGGGCGCGGCTGCGCACCACCCCGGCGGCCGAACGGCGCGTGGCGCTGGTGCTGGCCAACTACCCCAACCGCGACGGGCGGCTCGCCAATGGCGTGGGGCTCGACACGCCGGCCTCCGCCGTTGCCGCGCTGCGCCTGCTGAGGGAGGCCGGCTACGCCGTCAGCGATCCACCGGCCGACAGCGCCGATCTGATGGCCCGCATCCTCGCCGGTCCCACCAACTGGCTGACCGACCGCGCGGAACGGACCGGCGGCGTGCGGCTGAGCCTCTCGGCCTATCGCGACGCCTATGCCCGCCTGCCGCATGATGTGCGCGCGGCGATCGAGGACCGCTGGGGACCGCCCGAGGCCGACCCCTTCGTGACGGGCGACGCCTTCGCCCTGTCGGTGCTGGAGTTCGGCAGCGCCGTGATCGGCATCCAGCCCGCGCGCGGCTACAACATCGACCCGAAAGAGACCTATCACGCCCCCGATCTCGTGCCGCCGCACAACTATCTGGCCTTCTACATCTGGCTGCGGCAGGTCTTCGGGGCACACGCCATCGTCCATCTGGGCAAGCACGGCAATCTGGAATGGCTGCCGGGCAAGGCGGTGGCGCTGTCGGCGAGTTGTTTCCCCGAGGCCGTGTTCGGCCCCATGCCGCACATCTATCCCTTCATTGTCAACGACCCCGGCGAGGGCGCGCAGGCCAAGCGCCGCGCCCAGGCGGTGATCGTCGATCACCTCACCCCGCCGCTCACCCGCGCCGAAAGCTATGGCCCGATGCGCGAGATCGAGGCGCTGCTGGACGAATATGCCGAGGCGCAGACCCTCGATCCGCGCCGGGCGGAACATCTGGCGGGCGAGATCCTGACGCTCGCCGCCGCCACCGGGCTCGACCGCGATGCCGGGCTCGACCGAGCCGAGGACAAGCTGACCGCGCTCGATGCCTGGCTGTGCGATCTGAAGGAGGCGCAGATCCGCGACGGTCTGCATGTCTTCGGCGCCTCGCCGATGGGCGACCTGCGCCGCGATCTGGCCATCGCGCTCGCCCGTCTGCCGCGCGGCGACGGCAAGGGGGCCAACGCCTCGCTGATCCGGGCGCTGGCGCGGGACTGCGGCTGCCCGGCCGAATTCGACCCGCTCGATTGCGACATGGCAGCGCCCTGGAAGGGTCCGCGCCACCCCGCGCTTGCAGCCCTCGGCCCCGATCCCTGGCGCACTGCCGGCGATACGGTGGAGCGGCTGGAACTCATGGCGCAGCGCCTTGTCGACGGGGCGGAACTACCGGACGGCTTTGCCCGCACCGAAGCTGTGCTGGAGACGCTGCGCGCGACCATCCTGCCGGCGATCGACGCCTGCGGCCCGCGCGAAGGCGAGGGGCTGCTGCGGGCGCTGGAGGGACGCTTCCTCGCCCCCGGCCCCTCCGGCGCGCCCACCCGCGGCCGGCCCGAAGTGCTGCCCACGGGGCGCAACTTCTATTCCGTCGACACCCGCGCGGTTCCGAGCCCCGCCGCCTGGACGCTGGGCTGGGCCTCGGCCGAGCGGCTGGTCGAGCGGCATCTGCAGGAGGAAGGCGACTGGCCGCGCGCGCTGCTGATCACCGCCTGGGGCACCGCCTGCATGCGCACCGGGGGCGATGACATCGCGCAAGCTCTGGCGCTGATGGGCGTGCGCCCGACATGGGACGCGACCAGCCGCCGCGTGACCGGCTTCGAGATCCTGCCGCTTTCGGTGCTGGCCCGGCCGCGGGTCGATGTCACCCTGCGCGTCTCGGGTTTCTTCCGCGACGCCTTTCCCGGCCTCATCGACCTTTTCGACAGCGCCGCCCGCGCGGTGATGGCGCTCGAGGAGCTCGAAGCCGACAACCCCGCCGCCGCGCGCTTCCGGGCCGAGACGCATGCCGGCGGCGAGACCGCGCGCCGCGCGGGCTTTCGCGTCTTCGGCGCCAAGCCGGGCGCCTATGGCGCGGGACTGCAGGCGCTGATCGACGAGCGGCTGTGGCAGGCGCGCGCCGATCTCGGCCATGCCTGGCTCGACTGGGGCGGCTATGCCTATGGCGACGGGGCGGAGGGGCTGCGTGCCCGCGACCTCTTGGAGGCGCGCATGACGCGCGTCGATGCCATCGTGCAGAACCAGGACAATCGCGAGCACGACATCCTCGACAGCGACGACTATTATCAGTTCGAGGGCGGTGCCGCGGCGGCGGTGGAGGCGCTGCAGGGCCGGGCGCGGCCGGTCTGGCACATGGACCACTCCCGCCCCGAACGCCCCGTGGCCCGCTCTCTGGCCGAGGAGATCTCGCGCGTCATCCGCTCGCGTGCCGTCAACCCGAAATGGATCGCAAGCTGCAGACGGCACGGCTACAAGGGCGCCTTCGAGATGGCCGCGACGCTCGACTACCTCTTCGCCTTTGCCGCCACCACTCGCGCGGTGCAGAGCCACCATTTCGACCTGATCGAGGCGGCCTATATCGAGGATGACAAGACCCGCGGCTTCATCGAAGACGCCAATCCGGCCGCGCTGCGCGAGATGGCCGAGCGCCTGCAGGAGGCGATCGAGCGCGGGCTGTGGCAGCCGCGCTCGAACTCGGCGCGGGCTCGGATCGCGGGATTGCTGGAGGGGACGGCATGAAACGGGGACATTGCCTGTGCGGCGCGGTCCGCTTCGAATATGACGGACCGGAAAACTGGCGCGCGCATTGCCATTGCGAGAGCTGCCGGCGGCAGACGGCCTCGCCATTCACCACCTTCATGGGCGTGCCGGACGGGGCGTGGCGCTGGACCGGGGCGGAGCCGAAGCGCTACGACTCCTCGCCCGGCGTGCGGCGGTTCTTCTGCGGCAGCTGCGGCGCGCCGGTGGCCTATGCCGCCGACCGCTTTCCCGGCGAGATCCACTTCTACGCTTGCCTCTTGGAAGACAGCGCCGATTTCGCGCCGCAGGCGCATGTGCACTGGTCCGAGCGCCGTCGCTGGGTCCACCTCTCCGACGATCTGCCGAAGAAGGGCTGAGCCATGACAGACGATGCCGAACGCCACGCCGCCAAGATGGCCAGGAAGAAGGCCGCGCGCGACAAGATCATGGCCACCAAGACCGGGGAAAAGGGCCTGATCATCGTCCATACCGGCAAGGGCAAGGGCAAGTCGACCGCCGCCTTCGGCATGATCTTCCGCCACATCGCCCACGGGCTGCCCTGCGCGGTGGTC
>RFIR01000269.1 GCA_003695135.1 Alphaproteobacteria bacterium
TATGAGCGCCATCTGCATTGCAGCCACCGTCATATTCTGGTTATGAGTCCTGAGCCTAATTACTTTATACGCGCGCAGATTTGATTGGTCAGAAAACTGGCACATTCAGGATGCCTGTCTGCATCCGGGTTTTGCAGGGGTCTCTTCTAATCACTTTACGTGCGCGCGATCATGATGTCCGGAAACCGGGCCGATTGAGCGGTTTGCATTCATGCCGGGTTTTCGCAGAGGGCTCTGTCAAACAGGTGAAAACCGGGAGCAAACTTCGCCGGCGCCACAATTCGCCCCCGCCCGAGCCCATCGGCACGGGCCGGCGCTGCCTGCCGCGATCCCCGGCCTCGTGCCGCCCTTTCCCGATCGGGCCGATGATCGCGATCGCCGGGCCCTTTCCCGCCCCTCGACGCGCCCGATTTCGAAGGGTTCGGGCATCCTCGCGAGACGGGTCGGTCGAAGGGGCGGCTGGTATAACTCCCGTGTCAGCGATCCCTTCCTGAAAAACCGCAGGAGCCATCGAAGGCGGTGCCCGACCCTGGGAGGGCGCTGCGAAACGGTTGGGGTAGTAGTGGCGGCACACACATGTCTGCCGGTCAAGCCCTTGATCATATGCAAATATGCGCCCTCCCGGGGGAGGGTCGGGCGCCGCCCGGGCTGTGGCCCGGGCGAGGCGGGTATCGCCGACATCGCCTCGTCCCGGACCGAATTGCGGATTGACTCCCATTGGCGACCGGACCAACGGGCCGGGCATTCGGGGCGCGTCCCATCCGGTGCGGCGGCCACCCGGCTCCGGATACGTCATCACATGCGGATTCCCCATTGATTGCGCCCCGCGGCAGGGGCAGTCTGCGCGGTGATGAAACGACTGCAACTGCGCCGCCCCGACGACTGGCATCTGCATCTGCGCGACGGCGCCATGCTGCGCGCCGTCCTGCCCGAAAGCCGCGATTTCGGCCGGGTGCTGGTCATGCCCAATCTGGTGCCGCCGGTGGTGACGGGCGATCAGGCGGCGGCTTATCGCGAGCGCATCCTCGCCGCGCTGCCCGAGGGCCAGCCCACCCGGCCGGTGATGACGCTCTATCTCACCGAGACCACCGATGCCCGCGACGTCGCCCGGGCCGCGGCAGACGGGCTGATCGCGGCGGTCAAGCTCTACCCGGCCGGGGCGACGACGAACTCGCAATCGGGCGTGCGCAATATCGAGCGGGTGATCCCGGTGCTGGAACGCATGTCCGAGATCGGCCTGCCGCTCTGCGTGCATGGCGAGGTCACCGACCCTGCCGTCGACATCTTCGACCGCGAGGCGGAGTTCATCGAGACCGTGCTCGATCCGCTGCGCCGCCGGGTGCCGGGGCTGCGCGTGGTGCTCGAACACGTCACCACCGCCGAAGGCGTGGCCTATGTGCAGGCGTGGGAGAACATCGCCGCCACGCTGACGGTGCATCACCTGATCCTGACCCGCAACGCGCTCTTCGCCGGCGGGCTGAGGCCGCATTACTACTGCCTGCCGGTGCTCAAGCGCGCCCGCCACCGCGAGGCGCTGCGCCGTGCCGCCGTCTCGGGCGATCGGCGCTTCTTTCTCGGCACCGACAGCGCGCCGCATCCGGTCCGGGCCAAGGAGGCCGCCTGCGGCTGTGCCGGCTGCTTCACCGCGCCGGTGGCGCTGGCCTGCCTCGCGCATGTGTTCGAGGAGGAGCGGGCGCTCGACCGGCTGGAGGGATTCGCCGCGCTGCACGGGGCGGCGTTCTATGGCGTGGAGCCGTCGGAGGAACGCATCACGCTGGAGAAGGGCGAGCCCTGGCAGCCGCCGGCGCAGCTCGCCGCCGGCGATGACCGGGTGGCCGTGTTCGATCCCGGCTTTGCCCTGCAATGGCGGGTGATCCCGTGATCGAGATCGCCGGCCGCACCATCGGGGCTGTCTTCGCCGAGGCCGTCACCCGCCATGGCGAGGCCGATTTCCTGATGGCGCCGCCGCGGGTGGGCGGTGCGCGGCTGAGCTATGACGACACCGCCGCGATCGTGTCGCGCTGGGCCGCGCTGCTGCGCGCTGCGGGCTATGGCACCGGCCACCGCATCGCGGTGCAGATCGGCAACCGGCCCGAGCATCTGGCGCTGAAACTGGCGCTCAACACCGCCGGCATCTCCATCGTGCCGATCAATCCCGACTACCGGCCGGGCGAGGTCGCCTATCTCCTGGAAGACAGCGACGCGGTGCTGATCGTCACCGAGCCCGCGCATGTGCCGGCAATCCGCGCCGGGATGTTCGAGGCCGGGCGCGACCTGCCGCTGGTGATGTTCGACGAGCCCGGCAGCGCCCTGCCGCCCGCGCCCGCCGCCGCGCATCCGCCGCTCAGCCCGCAGAGCGAGGCGAGCCTGCTCTACACCTCCGGCACCACCGGCCGGCCCAAGGGCTGCATCCTCAGCCATGAATACGAGCTGATGATCGGCGAGCGCTACCTCTCCGCCGGCCCGCTGATGGCGATGGGCGAAGGCGAGCGGGTGCTCAACCCGCTGCCGCTCTACCACCTCAACGCCGCCGCGGTCTCGTTCATGGGGATGCTGCTCGCGGGCGGCTGCCAGATCCAGCAGCCGCGATTCTCTGCCCGCAACTGGTGGCAGGATGTGCGCGAAAGCGGCGCGACAATCGTCCACTGCCTCGGCATCGTGGTACCGGCGCTGATGGCGCTGCCGCCGGGTCCGGAGGATCGCGATCACCGGGTGCGGCTGGCGATCAGCGCCGGGGCCGATCCCTCGCAGCACCGCGCCTTCGAGCGCCGCTTCGGGCTGGAGCTGGTCGAGATCTGGGGCATGACCGAGATGTGCCGCATCCTCGCCTCGGCCGAGGAGCCGAGCCTGCCCGAGACCCGCGCCATCGGCCGGCCCTTCCCGGGGCTGGAGGTGCGGGTGGTCGACGCGGCCGATCGCGACCTGCCGCCGGGAACCCCGGGCGAGATGATCCTGCGCCATTCCGCCGAGACCCCGCGGCACGGCTTCTTCTCGGGCTATCTCAACAAGCCCGAGGCGACCGAGGCGGCCTGGCGCGGCGGCTGGTTCCACACCGGCGACACCGTCACGCAGGACGAAACCGGCATGATCTTCTTCGTCGACCGGGCAAAGAACATCATTCGCCGCGCGGGCGAGAACATCGCTGCGGCCGAGATCGAGGCCTGCCTGCACGAACGCGGCGAGGTCGCGCAGGTGGCGGTGATCGCGGTGCCCGATCCCATGCGCGAGGAGGAGGTGATGGCCTGCATCGTGCCGGCGGCGGGCGCGCAGCCGGGCCCGGAGCTCGCCCGCGCGCTGTTCGACCACGTCTTCACCCGGCTGGCCTATTACAAGGCGCCGGGCTGGGTGCTGTTTCTCGACGAGCTGCCGGTCACCGGCACCCAGAAGGTGCTGAAACACCGCATCTTCGGCCCCGACGAGGACCCGCTGGCCCGCCCCGGCATCCACGACCTGCGGGAACTGAAGCGTCGTGAGGCCGGGCTGTGACGGCATAGCCGGGACTGTCGGAGCACCCTGCGGGCGCAGTCCCCTGCGGAAACCATCGGTCGGCTTATCGCCGCCGGCCGGTGCCATCCCGGTTACCTCGTCGGCCTTGTCGACGTCACGGCAACCGTAGGGTGCGCGTTCATGGCGCACCCTTGTCGCCTTGCCTCGCCTCCGGGACTCCCCCCGCCGGCAGAAGGCCCATCAGCCGCCGCGGCAGGCGCCCGTCGATGATCATCAGGCCGAGCGCGAGCAGGGCAAAGCCGATCCAGGCCGCCTGGGTCAGACGCTCGCCCAGCACCGCGGCCCCCAGCGCGATCGAGACCACCGGGATCAGCAGGGTGACCAGCATCAGATTGGCCGGCCCGGCCATGGCGAGGATGCGGTAGTAGAGCAGATAGGCCAGCGCGGTTCCGCCCAGCGCGTAATAGGCGATGCCGGCCCAGGCATCGATCGACAGCGCCAGACTCGGCACACCCTCGAAAACCAGCGCGACCGGCGCCATGATCAGGGTCGCCGCGCCGGTCATGCCGGCAGCGGCCACCACCGGCGGCAGGCTGCCCAGCATGACCCGGCCCCAGACGCTGGCCAGCGCATAGGACAGCGTGCCGCCCAGCACCGCAATCTGGCCCAGCGCGCGCAGATCGAAGCTGCCCAGCGCATCGGCGCCCACAGCGACGACGACGCCGGCAAAGCCGAGCCCGACGCCAAGCAGCCGCCGCCCGGTCAGCCGCTGATCGGCAAGGAACAGCGCGGCCACCGGCAGGGCCAGCACCGCGGTGAAGGCATTGAGGATCGCGGTCAGCCCGGTCTCGATCTGGGTCTGGCCCCAGGCCATCAGCGAGAACGGGATCACGTTGTTGAGCAGGCCCATGACCAGAAAGCCCAGCCAGATCCGCCATTCGCGCGGCACCTGTTCGCCGCGCAGCAGCACCACCAGCCACAGCAGCGCCGCCGCCCAGCCGGTGCGGTGCAGCACGGCGGTCAGCGGCCCGATCTCGCGCAGCGCGAAGGCGATGGCGAGGAACGAGCCGCCCCAGATCAGCCCCAGCAGCAGAAGCTCGGCCCACGCCCGGGCCGGTATGTCCAGGGAATTGTCTCTCATGCGGCGCTCTCCGATGCAGTCCGCACCGCCATACCGCCGGTGGCCCGGTCCGGCCACCCGAAAGCTGTGCTGCCGATCATGCGCGGAATTCGGGCACGAAAAAGGGCCGTCCCTGCCCCTGAGCCGGCCCTGCCGTTACGCTCAACTTCACTTCGAACCGGCCGGAACCAGATGCGGGGGAGAGACCCCTCATCCCCTCCACATCCGGACCATCCGGTCCCGGCCGCTGCCCGTGACCCTCTCATGCCCCGGGCCGATGGCGATTCGCGGTCGGGAAATGGGCGATTCCGGGGCATCCGGTCCGGGCTCCGCCACGCCATAGCGGCCCGGTCGGAGCTCGTCGAGCCGGGAGGCAGCGAACTCAAGCACCGGCCCCGCCACCCGAGGCCAAAGGACGCGTTTGCCCTGCGCTTCGCTCACGCGCAGCAACGCGCCGGTGGGCACTTCCCCAGGCAAAGGAGCGTAGAGGCCCACCCGCGCCGCGCGGCGAAACTCCGGGGCCTCCGCCA
>RFIR01000032.1 GCA_003695135.1 Alphaproteobacteria bacterium
CTGGAACACCATGCCCATCTTGGAGCGGCGCAGCTCGATCAGCTCGCGCTCCGAAAGGCTCATGATGTCCTGGCCTTCCACCTCGATAGTGCCGCCGGTGATGTCGTGCAGCCGGCAGAAGCAGCGCACCAGGGTGGACTTGCCGGAGCCCGACAGCCCCATGATCACCAGCATCTCGCCGCGGCCGACCTCGATGGAGACATCCTTGACCCCGGCGATGTAGCCGTCGGCGCGGATCTCCTCGTAGCTTCGATCCGGCGGCATCTTCGCAAGATAGCCTTCCGGGTCGGGGCCGAACAGCTTCCAGACATTGCGGGCGACGATGACGGGTTCTCGCGCGGTCATGGGCGTGCCCTCTCATGCGTCATGCCGCCGCCCGCGGAACGGGCGACGGCGTCAGGCCTGGCTTGTCAGGTCAGCCCTTGCAGGCTTCGACCCAGGGATCGACCACGTCGCGATTGGCGTCGAGCCATTCCACCGCGGCCTCTTCCGGCTCCATCTCGTCGACATCGACCAGCTTGGCCATCTGCGCGATCTGCGCGTTGGTGAAGCTGATCTTCTTCAGCAGGCAGTAGGCGGCGGGCCACTTGTCCTTCATGCCCTCCCAGGCCGCCTTCTTCAGATAGCCATGGGCCGGGTTGCCGCAGTCATAGAGGGCTTCCTTGTTCGGGCCCTTGCTCGGATCGGTGTCGCAGCCGTCCTCCCAGGGCGGAAACTCGACGAATTCGCCCGGCCAGACGGCCTCGGCGAAGTTGGGCGTCCAGTTGAAGACCAGCACCGGCTTCTTGTCCTTCTCGGCAGCGCCGATCGCGGCCCAGAGCGCGGCGGCCGAGCCGGCATTCTTCACCACGAAGTTCAGCCCCAGCGCCTCGGCGCGTTCCTTTCCGTGCTTGAGCCAGTCGACGGGTCCGTCAAGGAACAGGCCCTTGTCGCCGGTCTCGGGCGTCGCGAACAGCTTGGCACAGTCATTGAGCGCATGCCAGTCCGGCAGGCCCGGGCAGGCCTCCTTGGTCCACATCGGATACCACCAGTCCTCGCGCGTCACCGCGTCATGATCGCCGACATCCTCGATGCCGCCCTTGGCGAGCGCGGCACGGAACGATGCGCCGAACGCGCCTTCCCAGACCTCCAGCTCCAGCGTCACGTCGCCGAGCCGGATCGATTCATAGACGGCCTGGCTGTCGGTGGTGACATATTCGACATTGTCGCCAAGCTCTTGCATAAGATCGCCCACGACATTCGACATCACGATCTGGCTCGACCAGTTGTGGATCGGAATCACGATCGGGTCGGAACTGTCCGCCGCCGCTGCCGCAAGCGGCAGTGCGGCCAGCGAGCCGGCCAGAATGGTTGAGGTCAGGATCTTCATCTTCGTCTCCCGGTTGGCGGGCGGCGTCCGGCCGCCCTGTTCAGTTGCAGTCTTCGGTGGGATGACGGGTTCGGCCCGTCTGTTATTATGTTCCGATATGGTGTGCTCACCCCGGTCGCATGCACAGCCTGCCACAATGCTCACACCTCCGGCTCGGCGCGCGATTCCTGCCAGTCGGGCTCGAATCCGAGGACTTCGGTGCCCGGCGGCAGGGACGGGTTGAACAGCCGGTTATGCGCCAGCGTCGCGGCATGCAGCGGGTGATGCTCGGCCAGCCGCCATACCCGGCAGGCGAGGTCGAAGCGCTGGGAATAGGCCTCGAAGACCAGCCGGGCCCGGCCGGCCTCGCGCAGACGCGCCGCGCCGTGGCTCTGCGGGGCAAAGGTGGCGGTCAGCAGATCCGAGAACCGCTCCGCCCGCTGGTAGTATTCGGCGGCGAGGAAGGCGACCGCGCTCTGGCGCCGCTGTGCGGGATCGGCGGTGCGGGCGGCCATGTGCCTGAGCTCGGCGGTGACCGAATGCGCCGGCAGACGGTTGAGCACGGTGATGATGTGGCCCATCGGCTCGGCCGCGCCGGGCAGGAACACCGCCGGCATCATGCTGTCATCGGGCCGGCCTGCGGCCTCGCGCATGGCGATCTGGCGGGTGCGGCACTGCCATTTCAGGAAGGCCAGCCGCATGGGCGGCGCATCGAGCCCGTGGCCGAGAATGCCGGCAGGCGTGCTCATGCCGCCCCCCGCCGGGCAGCGCCGGGCTGGCGAAACGGCCGGTCGTGGTCGAGCGAGGGGATCTTCCCGGCCGCCTCCCCCACCGCGTCGAGGTCGATGCGCGCATGCACCACCCCGCGCAGATCGCCGCCATCGGCCAGCACCTCGCCCCACGGGCTGACGACCAGCGAATGCCCGTAGCTCTCGCCGCCGCCGGGGATCGGCCCGATCGCACAGGGCGAGACCATGAAGCGGGTGTTTTCCACCGCGCGGGCGCGATTGAGCAGATGCCAGTGCGCCTCGCCCGTACGCCGGGTGAAGGCGGCGGGGCAGATCAGGATTTCGGCGCCGGCCTGCGCCAGCGCGCGGTAGAGCCCCGGAAAGCGCAGATCGTAACAGATGGTGTGGCCGATGCGCGCCAGCGGCGTGTCATGGATCACCGCCTCGCCGCCGGGGCTGACACGGGCGCTTTCGCGATAGACCTCGCTGTCGGACAGCTGCACGTCGAACAGGTGGATCTTGTCGTAGCGGCCACGGACCTCGCCGGCCGGGTCGAGCATCAGCCCGCGATTGATGATCCGCCCGCCCGGCCCGTCCACGGCGATCGAGCCCAGACACAGCCAGACCCGCCGCCGCGCCGCGAAGTCGCGCATCGCGGCGAGGAAGGGATGGCGCGCCTCCGGCGCCGAGGGCGGTTCCAGCGCCGACCCGTTCGAGCGCAGCCCGCCGCAGTATTCGGGCAGGAACAGCATGCGCGCGCCCGCTGTCACCGCCGCATCAGCCAGCGGCAGCGCCTCCTCCAGCGCCGAGTCGAAATCGGGCATCGGCCTCGTCTGGAGGCAGGCGATATCCAGCGGGCGGGGCATCAGAACTTCATATAGGCCTTTCTGAGCGCCACCAGCGGATGCCGGTCCGACATCTGGAACTTGATCAGCAGCTCGCGTGCGATCATGTCACGATCCTGCTGGTTGTCGGGCAGCGAAATGGTGTCGGGCACGCGTACCCAGCCATTGTTGTTGCGGTCGAACACCGCCGGCATGCCCTCTTCATAGCCCATATGGACGTCCTCCAGCCAGTTGAGATCGTCCCAGCCCATGAACTCTATGTATTTCTTCAGGAACGGTGTCAGCCGGTCATAATCGGGGACCAGATTGACATCGTAGCGATAGCCGATGTGCTGGCCGATCTCCTTCTCGCGCTCGGTCTCGATGCCGTCGCTGACCAGGAATTCGTCGACGTCGTGGATCTCCGATCCCTTGAAGCTGCTTCCAGCCATGTCGTTCTCCCTTCGGGCGGTGCGCAGCGGACGCACACCCTGCGAAACCCCCGTAGGGTGCGCATTCATGGCGCACCCTACAGGTGGTGATAATCCTCCACACCGACCGTGTGGTTGGTGCCCGCCAGCGGCACCCCGGCCATCGCCGAGGCTTCCATCGTCAGCGCGGCGAGGTCCTCGGGCTCCAGCGAATGCAGGTTGGTCTTGCCGCAGGCCCGGGCAAAGAGCTGGGCCTCGATGGTCAGCGTGTGCAGGAAGTTGTAGACCCGCTCGGCCGCCTCGTCAGGGTCGAGCCGTTCGCGCAGCCTGGGGTCCTGCGTGGCCACGCCGACCGGGCAGCGGCCGGTGTGGCAGTGATAGCAATGGCCCGGCTCGGCGCCGATCTCCTCGGGATAGTTGGCCTCGGGGATGTCCTTGTTGCAGTTCAGCGCCATCATCGCCGAATGGCCGATGGCGATGGCGTCGGCGCCCAGCGCGATCGCCTTGGCGACATCGGCGCCGTTGCGGATGCCGCCGGCATAGACGAGGCTGATCTCGCCGCGCTTGCCCAGATCGTCGATCGCCTTTCGCGCCTGACGGATCGCGGCGATGCCGGGAATGCCGGTCTCCTCGGTGGCCAGATGCGGGCCGGCGCCGGTGGAGCCCTCCATGCCGTCGATGTAGATCGAATCGGGGCCGCATTTCACCGCCATGCGCACATCGTCATAGACGCGCGCCGCGCCGAGCTTGAGCTGGATCGGCACCATGTGGCCGGTGGCCTCGCGGATCTCGTCGATCTTCAGCGCCAGATCGTCCGGCCCCAGCCAGTCGGGATGACGGGCGGGCGAGCGCTGGTCGATGCCGGCCGGAAGCGAGCGCATCTCGGCCACCTGATCGGTGACCTTCTGGCCCATCAGATGTCCGCCGAGCCCGACCTTGCAGCCCTGGCCGATGAAGAATTCGACCGCGTCGGCCAGCACCAGATGGTTGGGGTTGAAGCCGTAGCGCGACTGGATCACCTGATAGAGCCATTTCGAGGAATAGCGCCGCTCGTCGGGGATCATGCCGCCCTCGCCCGAGCAGGTGGCGGTGCCCGCCATGGTCGCGCCGCGCGCCAGCGCCGTCTTCGCCTCGTAGCTGAGCGCGCCAAAGGACATGCCGGTGATGTAGACGGGGATGTCGAGCTCCAGCGGGCGCCTGGCCCTGGGGCCGATCACCGTCTTGGTGTCGCACTTCTCGCGATAGCCCTCGATCACGAATCGGGTCAGCGTGCCGGGCAGGAAGGTCAGATCGTCCCAGTGCGGGATCTTCTTGAACAGCGAGAAGCCGCGCATGCGGTAGCGGCCGAGCTCGGACTTGATGTGGATGTCGTCGATCACCCGCGGCGGAAAGATGAAGCTTTCGCCGAGGCGGTAGACATCGCGGTCGAGCGGTTTCTTGGTGGTGGGACTTCCGTCAGGCATGGTCTTCTCCATGGTGCGCAGTAAACGCGCACCCTACAGCAAGGCAGGGCGCGCGTTCGCGGCGCCCCTTACAAGATGAGCTTCTTCTCGGTCGGCTCGAGATTGTCATAGTTCCACAGCTGCTTGCCGGCGACGATCTTGGTGAAGTGATCGACGCCCTTCTCGGGCATCAGCCCGTACTGGGTCAGCTTGCGGGTCAGCCACTTGCGGTCGAGCTCGGTCAGCTCCGCCTCCACCGCATCCACGCCCAGCGACTTGATCTGGCCGCCGACGAAGATCATGCCGTCATACATCGAATCGCCCAGATTCTTGCCGGCATTGCCGCACACGACCAGGCGGCCCCGCTGCATCATGAAGCCCGAAAGCGCCCCGGTGTCGCCGCCGACGATGATGGTGCCGCCCTTCATGTCGATGCCGGTGCGCGAGCCGACCGAGCCGCGGCATACCAGATCGCCGCCGCGGATCGCCGCGCCGAAGGTCGAGCCGGCATTCTTGTCCACGACGATGGTGCCGGCCATCATGTTCTCGCCGCAGGACCAGCCGACCCGGCCCCTGATATGCACGTTCGGCCCGTCGATCAGCCCCGCGGCGAAATAGCCGGTGGAGCCCTCGATGATCAGGTTGAGACGGCTGAGGATGCCGACGCCCAGCGAATGCTTGCCGCGCGGGTTCTGCAGCACGATGGTGCCATAGCCCTCGGCCATCAGTTCGCGGATGCGCGCATTGACCTCGGTGGTGGTCTTGCCGTCGCAGTCGATCTCGGTGCGCTTGTTGAAATCGACATCCGGCGCCCAGGGATAGGCGAGCCGTTCCTCGGCCTCGGGGTCGAACTCGACATAGAGCGACTTGCCCGTCAGCTGCTCGGTCATCATGCCGAGCGCGCGGGCGCGCTCATCCTGCGTCATGTTCCGCAGTTCGGCATCGCTCACGCCTGCCATACGCGAACCTCCTCGTCGTAAGGATCGGTGGTGTCAATCTCCTGGGGAAGGATGGCGCGGATCGCCACCTCCTCGCTGGCCATGGCGATCAGATCGTCGCTTTCGTAGAGCACCAGCGGCTTGGCCGCCATGGTGTCCTTGGCCATGCCGAGCTGGTCCCTGGTGGCAACCAGATAGGTGAACACGCCGTCGATCTCCTCGATCGAGCGCCGCAGGCTCTCCTCCAGCGACATGCCGTTGGCCAGATTGTGCGCGGTATAGACGGCCAGGAGCTCGCTGTCGCAGTTCGACATGAAGCGGTGGCCCCGCCGCTCCATCTCGCGCCGCATCAGCCAGTAATTGGTGATCTGGCCGTTATGGACCACGCTGATGTCGTTGTAGGGAAACGCCCAGTAGGGATGGGCCGACTTGATGTCGACATCGGATTCGGTGGCCATGCGCGTATGGCCGATGCCATGGGTGCCCTGGAACCGGTCGAGCCCGTAGGCCGAGGCGACGGTGGTGGCATCGCCGAGATCCTTGATCAGCTCCAGCCGGTTGCCCATCGACAGGATCTCGGTGCCGCGATCCTCCTCGATATGGGCCGCCATCGCCGCGGTGTCGCCGTCATGGCGCACGACATAGCGCAGCGCGTATTCCAGCGGCGCCTCCTTCGACTTCACCTCCGCGCCATGCTCGTCGAGGATGCGGTCGACCCGGGCCACGCGCTCGGCGACCATGGCGTGAAAGCCCTGCCCGGCGCGGCGATCCTCCTCCTCGGCCACCTTGATGCGCATGACGTAGTCGAGCGGGTCGCTGCCCTCCGAATACACCGCATAGCCGGTCGAATCCGGCCCGCGATGCTTCAGCGCCTGCAGCATCGCCGTCATCTCGCCACCCACATTGGCACGCTTGCCCTTGTGGATTATTCCTGCAATTCCGCACATTTGCGAGTTTCTCCTCATACAGGCCCGGAGGCGCGCCCCGGACATATCCGTCAGGGCAGGCAGTCCATATACATCTTGTTGTCCCACTCGGTGACGGTGGACATGAACCGGGCGTATTCATCGCGCTTGTACTCGTCATAGAGACGGTACATCTCGCCCGGCAGCCCGCGCTGGATCACCGTGTCGCTTGCCAGGTGATCGAGCGCCTCGCCGAGCGACATCGGCAGTTTCTTGACCTCCTTGCCGGCCTCCATCGCCTCGTAGATGTTGCGCTCCTCCGGCTCGCCCGGATCGAGGTCGTTCTCGAGGCCGTCATCCATCGCCGCCAGCAGCACCGCGCCCATCAGATAGGGATTGACCATGGAGTCGACCGAACGGTACTCGAACCGCCCCGGCGCCGAGACACGCAGGCCGGTGGTGCGGTTCTGGAAGCCCCAGTCGGCAAAGACCGGCGCCCAGAAGCCGGTATCCCACAGCCGGCGATAGGAATTGACCGTCGAGCAGCCGATCGCGGTCAGCGCCCCCAGATGCTTCACGATGCCGCCGATCGACTTCAGGCCGATCTTGCCGGGAAGCTGCGGATCGTCGGTGTCGGGCATGAAGGTGTTCTCGCCGCCGGTGACATACATGTAGTTCTCGCGCATCCCGGGCAGATTGTCGGGATCGTTGCCTGTGCGCTTGAACACGTCCTCGCCGGGTGTCCACAGCGACAGGTTGTGATGGCAGCCCGAGGCCGACACCCCCATGAAGGGCTTGGACATGAAGCAGGCGAAGATGCCGTTCTCGCGCGCCACCTGGGCGCAGATCTGGCGATAGGTGGTCAGCCGGTCGGCATTGCGCAGCACCTCGTCGAAGGAGAAGTTGAGCTCCAGCTGACCCGGCGCGTCCTCATGGTCGCCCTGGATCATGTCCAGCCCCATCTTGCGGGCATAGCGGATCACCTGCATCGAGACCGGGCGCAGGCTCTCGAACTGGTCGATGTGATAGCAATAGGGCTTGGAATAGCCGTCGCGCGGCTTGCCGTCCTCGTCGA
This sequence comes from Alphaproteobacteria bacterium, assembly GCA_003695135.1. Classification (GTDB taxonomy): domain Bacteria; phylum Pseudomonadota; class Alphaproteobacteria; order Rhodobacterales; family Rhodobacteraceae; genus J013. The sequence goes on from RFIR01000032.1 coordinate 7,692, forward strand.
ACTTCAGCCACATCATCTCCGGCTCGGTGCCCATGCGCAGCTCCAGCCCGTGCTTGGCCCTGAATTCCTCATGCAGCCGGCGAAGATTGCCGCGGCAGTCCGCAGTCAGATAGCCGCCGGGATTCTCGCGTTCCTCGCGGTTGCGGAACAGCGTGCAGTAGAGCCGCCCGATGGTCGGCGCCCAGGGCAGCTGCATGAAGGTCTCGGGTTCGGGAATGCCGACGAGCTCGGCTGCCTCCGGCCCATAGCCGAGATAGTCGCCGGCCCGGTTGGTGAACAGGTTCACCGTCGCGCCATAGACCAGCTGAAATCCCTTCTCGGCCACGCTTTCCCAATGATCGGCCGGGATGCCCTTGCCCATGATCTTGCCGGTGACCGAGACGAACTGCAGATAGAGATACTCGATCCCCAGCCGGTCGATCAACTCGCGCACTTCCCTGACCTTCTCTTCGCGTCCGGGCGCCTCTACAAATCTTTCAAGATCAGTGGCCACTGGCTTTCTCCTCGTCGGTTGCCGATCCGGGGTCTGACGCCCCAATTCGCGTGGTTCCATGCGCGGCAGACCAGCCGCACCCCCTCCCCCTCCACAGACCGGATACCGACCGGTCGCGGAGAGGAGAGAATCTCACGCTGTCTGCAGGATTCATTCCAATCCGGACCCAAAATCAACCCCTTTTGATCCAATTGCCGAATTTACTTGTTTGATACCCGAATTTGGATTAGAATTGGATCAACAACAAAGGGAAAAGGCATGGCCAAGATGGGCTCGGCCCAGATCGCGGCACAGCTGCGCCGCGAAATCCTGCAGGGCAGCTATCGGCAGCATGACCGCCTGCCGGCCTCGCGCGAGCTTGCGCAGAGCTTCGGGGTGGCGCGCAACACGCTGCGTGACGCGCTGGGCCGGCTGGAGCAGGAGGGGCTGCTCGAAACCCGGCCCGGCAGCGGCACCTTCGTGACCTTCGCGCCGGAGGAGGAGCGGCCGCGGGCGATCCAGAACGCGACGCCGCTGGAGCTGGTCGATGCCCGCTATGCGCTGGAGCCGCATATCTGCCGGCTGTGCGTGCTGCATGGAAGGCGCGAGGATTTCGAGGTGCTGGAGGAGCTGTGCACCCGCATGGAGGCGGCGGAGAACGACCCCGTCGCCTTTGCCGAGACCGACGCGCAGTTCCACAAGACGCTGGCGCAGACCACGCGCAACACGCTGCTGAACTGGATCATGGACCGGGTCAGCAACGTGCGGCTGACCGATGAATGGACGCGGATGCGGCATCTGACGCTGAACGGCCCGATGATCCGCGAATACAACATCCAGCACCGCCAGATCGTCAACGCGATCCGCTCGCGCGAGCCCGAGCGCGCCGCCAGCCTGATGAAGACGCATCTGGAAACCGCGCGGCTGTCGATGATGCGGGCCGCCGACGCCTGATCCGGGCGCAGGCCGCGCCTCAGGCCCCCGCCGCGGTCTGCAGCCAGTTGATGTAGATGCGCTCGGCCATCGCGTTGAAGGCCTCCATCTGCGCGGCGGCCTCCGCTTCCAGCCGCGCAGCACCGCCCGGCCCCATCGCCCGCTCCAGCGCCGCGGCATAGGCCGGGATCCGCGCCCAGCTGGCGACGGTATCGGCCTCGATCTCGAGATGGAACTGCACCGAATGGGCGCGATTGCCCCAGCGCATCGCCTGCACCGCGCAGGCGGGCGAGGTGGCCAGCACCTGCGCCCCGGCGGGCAGGCGGGTGATCTCGGCCGAATGCCATTGCAGGCAGGAAAAGCGTTCGGGCAACCCGTCGAGGAACACGCCCGAGGCGCCATCCTCGGTCAGCTGCACCTCCATGATGCCGATCTCCGGCGTCCCCGGGCCGACCGCACCGCCCAGCGCCTCTGCCAGCAGCTGATGGCCGAGACAGAGCCCCAGATAGGGCAGGCCGCGTTCGGCCACCGCTTCGCGGATCAGCCGCTTTTCCGCCGCGAGCCAGGGATGCTCGGCCTCCTGCCACACATCCATCGGACCGCCCAGCACCCACAGCGCATCGAAGCCGTCGAGCGGCGGCGGGGTCTCGCCCTCGTCGAGTTCGACGGCCAGCATCTCATGCCCGTCCTCGGCCAGAAACCGGCGGAATATGCCGGGATGCTCGACCCGCTCATGCTGCAGAACCAGGATCTTCATTCCGCTTGCCCCGTCACCTCATTCGCCGGATGTCACACCCGATCGGGCTCACCCGCCCGTGGCGCGCAAGCCGCCACGGGCATGCGCCCGTCCGCCGCACAGGCGGGCGCATTCGCGCCCACCCGGGCGGCCGCATGCCCTGGCGCAGGGACCAAGAGTCGACCCGAAAGAACGCGACATGCTCCACTTCGGCCCGCTCACCCGTTCCGCGCCGGACCACCGGCCAGCGCCAGCGCCTGTTGCCACAGCGCGGCATCGACGCTCACCGGGTCGGTCGTCCGCCGCTGCGCCCCGGGGATGCGCACGCCCTCGTCCCCCGCCACCGCCTCGGCCACCCTCGCGAAGCGATCGGCCAGCGTATCGGCATGGGCGGCGGGGTCGATCAGGATGTAGAACTGGCCCAGATCATGCGGCGGGCCCTCGGGCGCCTTCAGCGCGCTGACATCGAGCGAGTTGACCGAGCCGGTCAGCCCCGCGGCCAGCAGTTCGACCAGAAGGCCCAGCGCCCAGCCCTTGTAGCCGGCCGCGCTGACCAGCGCGCCGCCCAGCGCCGCCTCGGGATCGGTGGTCGGGCGCCCCTCGGCATCGACCGCCCAGCCTTCCGGTATGCGCTCGCCGGCCGCCCTGGCCATGGTGATCTTGCCCAGCGCCACCGCGGCGGTGGAGAAATCGGCATGCATGCGCGGCCCCTCCGGCCCGGGGATGGTGAAGGCAATCGGGTTGGTGCCGATCACGCGGTTGCGCCCGCCCGGACCGGCGACAATGGCCGAGGCGTTGGTGGCGCCAATGCCGATCAGCCCCTCCGCCGCGATGCGTTCGGTGAAGAATCCCAGCGAGGTGCAGGTATGCGAATGGGCCACCGCAAGGCTGGCGATGCCGCAGCGCCGTGCCGCCGCCACCGCCGAGGGCAGCGCGCGCGAGAATGCAGGCTGGGCAAAGCCGAGCCGGGCATCGGCGGTGACTGCGGCCGGCCGCGGCCGGCTGACCTCGGGCTCCACCGTTCCGTTCACGCGGCCGCTGACAAGCTGACGGCAATAGCTTTCCAGGTAATAGAGGCCGCAGATGACATTGCCGGTCTCCTCGGCCCGCGCGATGGCGCGCGCGACCTCGGCCGCCTGCCAGGCCCCCGCCCCATGCGCGATCAGCGCCGCGGCGCTGGTGCTCTCGATCTCTGCCACGGAAATCTCGACCATGTCCC
>RFIR01000270.1 GCA_003695135.1 Alphaproteobacteria bacterium
GCCGAGGCCGATCCCGCCGCGTGGGAGGAGCCGTTCTACGACGCGCTTTGCGATTTCCGCTTCCTGCCCGCCGGCCGCATCCTTGCGGGGGCGGGCACGAAGCGGGCGGTGACGCTGTTCAACTGCTTCGTGATGGGGACGATTCCCGACAGCATGGCCGGCATCTTCGATTCGCTGAAGGAGGCCGCGCTGACCATGCAGCAGGGCGGCGGCATCGGCTACGACTTCTCCACCCTCCGCCCGCGCGGCGCGCCGGTCAAGGGGGTCGGCGCCGATGCCTCCGGCCCGCTCAGCTTCATGGATGTGTGGGACGCGATGTGCCGTACCATCATGTCGGCGGGCAGCCGGCGGGGCGCGATGATGGCGACGCTGCGCTGCGACCACCCCGATATCGAGGATTTCATCACCGCCAAGCGCGATCCGGCGCGGCTGAGGATGTTCAACCTCTCGGTGCTGGTCACCGACGCCTTCATCGAGGCGGTCCGGGCCGGCGGGCCGTGGGATCTGGTCTTCGAGGGCCGCGTCTACCGCACCGTCGAGGCGCGCGGGCTGTGGGACGAGATCATGCGTGCCACCTACGACTATGCCGAGCCGGGGGTGATCTTCATCGACCGCATCAACCGGATGAACAATCTGTGGTATGCGGAGACGATCTCGGCGACCAACCCCTGCGGCGAGCAGCCCTTGCCGCCCTATGGCGCCTGCCTGCTCGGCTCGATCAACCTCGCCCGGCTGGTGCGCGAGCCCTTTACCGATGCCGCGCGCATCGACGAGGATGAGCTCGACCGGCTGGTTGCCACCGCGGTGCGGATGATGGACGATGTCATCGACGTCTCGCGCTTCCCGCTGCCGCAGCAGGCCGAGGAGGCGCAGCGCAAGCGGCGCATCGGGCTGGGGGTGACCGGGCTCGCCGATGCGCTGCTGATGCTGCGGCTGACCTATGGCAGCGACGAGGCCGTGCGCCAGACCGAGGACTGGCTGGCCCGCATCGCGCGCGGGGCCTATCTCGCCTCGACCCGGCTGGCGGAGGAAAAGGGCGCCTTCGCGCTGTTCGACCGCGAGAAGTACCTCGCCTCGGAAAGCGTGAAGATGCTGGGCGAGGAGGTCTGCGCCGCCATTGCCGAGCACGGCATCCGCAACGCGCTCCTGACCTCGATCGCGCCGACCGGGACCATCTCGCTCTTCGCCGGCAACGTCTCCAGCGGCATCGAGCCGGTCTTCGCGCACAGCTACACGCGCAAGGTGCTGCAGCCCGATGGCAGCCGCATCGAGGAGGAGGTGGTCGATTACGCGGTGCAGCTCTATCGCGAGCTGCACGGGGACGACGCCGAGCTGCCCGACTATTTCGTCAATGCCCAGACCCTGACGCCGGAGGCGCATCTGCGCATGCAGGCCGCGGCGCAGAAATGGGTCGATTCCAGCATCTCCAAGACCATCAACTGCCCCGAGGACATCGCCTTCGACGCCTTCAAGGAGGTCTATCTGAAAGCCTGGGAGATGGGCTGCAAGGGCTGTACCACCTACCGCCCCAACCCGGTGACCGGATCGGTGCTGAGCGTCGCCGACAGCCGGCCCGAGGGCGCCGAGGCCGCGCCCGCGCCGTCACCCGAGGGCGAGGTGGTCTACATCGCCAAGCCGCTCGACCGGCCCGAGGTGCTGGAAGGCCAGACCTACAAGATCAAGTGGCCCGAGAGCGAGCACGCCATCTACATCACCATGAACGACATCGTCGTCGGCGGGCGCAGGCGGCCCTTCGAGATCTTCATCAACTCCAAGAACATGGAGCATTTCGCCTGGACCGTGGCGCTGACGCGGATGATCTCGGCGGTGTTCCGCCGCGGCGGCGATGTCAGCTTCGTGGTCGAGGAGCTCAAGGCGGTGTTCGACCCGCGCGGCGGCGCCTGGGTGGAGGGGCATTACGTGCCCTCGATCCTCGCCGCCATCGGCGGGGTGATCGAACGTCACCTGATCGAGATCGGCTTCATCGCCGGCGCCGGGCAGGGGCTGAAGACCGATCCGAAGGCCGAGGAGATGATCGCCGGCAACGGCGCGCGCCCGACCACGCCGCCCTGTCCCAGCTGCGGGCAGTACACCATGCACATGGCCGAGGGCTGCATGACCTGCGGCGCCTGCGGCTATTCCAAATGCGCCTGAGCGGGGCGGAGCTCGCCTCCCGGCCCGGCTGCTGGAGTGGATGGCCTGCAATCCGCCTCACCCCGGACACCAACGCGAGGGCGGGCGCACGCCCGGGTTTGCTGCGCTCCCCCGGGGCGGTTGGCTCCGATTGAACGCGACACGCTCCAGCATCGCGGAGCAAGCGGGGCCAGCCCGCGCCCCGATCTTCCCCGCGGGGAAGGTTTTCCGTTTCCGGTCAACGGGTTGTCAGGACTTCGTTAATCATGTCTGAGGGCGGGTAAACGCCCGCCCGTCGGACGCGTCCCTCAATGCCGGCGCAGTTCCGCATGGCCGAGCGGCACCGAGTACTGCTCGCACCAGATCCAGACCTGATTGTAGTCGGCGATGTCGAGGCCCGGTTTCAGCACATAGTCCTGCTGGCCGGAATTACTGCGCAGCGGCTCCAGCAGGCTTTCCTTCGCATAGCCGTCGCGGCCCAGCGCCACCTTGGGATCGGGGGCGCCGTCGAAGGAAAAAATAGCCGCCCAGCCGGATGATCACCTTGCCGCCGTCTCGGAGGATCTGCACCGAACCGGAGGTGTTGTGGCGACTGTCGCCGACGAAGCTGCCGCTGGCGATGACGGTCCCGCCGGCAAGGGCGGGCAGGGCAGGCAGCGCGGCAAGGATGAGGGCAAAGGTGGCGAGCAGACGTCTCATGCGAAAACCTCCGGCATTGCGGGCGATGGCCCACCCTCGCCCGGGGGCGGGGATGCGTGCAAGGCCCGATGCGGCCCGCTCACGCAAGCGTGGCCGGGCGCGAGGGGCGAATGATGTCGCCATGCTCCGGCCTCGCGGTCGCGCGTGCATTCATGGTGCACCATTGCGCCTTGCAATGGGGCCGCGCGCGATGGCGCGCCATGAATGCGCACCCTGCGGCTGCGGCAAGGCCTCCACACCGGCAGGCATCGCGAATGCGCAAGGATCCGGGGAACCGGTATTGCGCCTGCGTAAAGTAATTTGAAGAGACCCCTGCAAAACTCCGGTGCGACGGGGCATCCCAGGCGAGACGCGTTTTCTGTAAACGTGTATCGCGCGCGTATAAAGTAATTAGAAAATAATTCCCAAATCAATATTTACCAAATAGGTGAAAATCAGGAACAAACTTCGCCGGCGCCGCATTTCGCGGCGCCCGAGTGCTACGTCCGGGTCTGGCTGGCGGGGTTTTGCAGGGGTCTCTGA
>RFIR01000271.1 GCA_003695135.1 Alphaproteobacteria bacterium
CTGGCCATGGCCAGCGCCGAGCGCAAGCATGCCGCGCTGATCTCGGCCGCGCATCATCTGTGGGAGGGTCGCGCCGCGATCCTTGAGGCCAATGCGCAGGACATGCAGGCGGCGGGCGAGAAGGGGCTGTCGAAGGCCATGCTCGACCGGCTGCTGCTGACCGAGGACCGCATCCGTGCCATGGTCGATGGCGTGCGCGCGGTGGCCGAGCAGGCGGACCCTGTCGGGGAAGAGATCGCGCACTGGACCGCACCCTCGGGGCTGGAGATCGCCCGGGTGCGCATGCCGCTGGGCGTGATCGGCGTCATCTATGAAAGCCGGCCGAACGTCACCGCCGACGCCGCGGCGCTGTGCCTCAAATCGGGCAATGCGGTGATCCTGCGCGGCGGCTCGGAAAGCCATCATTCCTCGGCCGCCATCCATGCCGCGCTGGTGCGCGGGCTGAAGGATGCCGCGCTGCCCGAGGCGGCGATTCAGCGCGTGCCGGTACGCGACCGGGCCGCGGTGTCGGCCATGCTGGGCATGACGCGCCATATCGACGTGATCGTTCCGCGCGGCGGCCGCGGGCTGGTGGAGCTGGTCCAGCGCGAGGCGCGGGTGCCGGTCTTTGCCCATCTCGAGGGCATCTGCCACGTCTATGTCGACGGGGCGGCGGAGCCGGAGATGGCCCGCGCCATCGTGCTCAACGCCAAGACGCGGCGCACCGGCATCTGCGGTGCGGCCGAATGCCTGCTGATCGACCGGGCCTGGCCGGCAGAACAGACCGGGGCGCTGATCGCGGCGCTGGCCGGGGCGGGCGTCGAGCTGCGTGTCGGCGAGGGGCTTGATCATCTGCCCGGAACCATCCCGGCGCGGCCGGAGGATTTCGGCCACGAATTCCTCGACATGATCATGGCGGTGAAGCTCGTCGACGGGGTGGGCGGGGCGATCGCGCATATTCGCGAATACGGCTCGCAGCATACCGAGTCGATCGTGACCGAGGACGAGGCGGCGGCGGCGCGCTTCTTCCGCGAGCTCGACAGCGCGATCCTGATGCACAACGCCTCGACCCAGTTCGCCGATGGGGGCGAGTTCGGCATGGGGGCCGAGATCGGCATCGCCACCGGCAAGATGCATGCGCGCGGGCCGGTCGGCGCCGAGCAGCTGACCACCTTCAAGTATCTCGTCACCGGACGCGGCGCCGTGCGTCCGTGACGCGCAGGCGGGCACGGATCCGGGAGCCGAAAACCGGCGGGCAAAAGAAACAGGCCCCGCCACCACGGGGCGGGGCCTGTCCGGACCAGTGCGTGTTACCGCTATCTTCCCCAGGTTCGAACCGGTCCGCAATCCATGTGCACGAAGTTCGAACGCGTATACTTGCCAACCCCACCGGCCATGCAGGACCGTGCCGCGTGATAGATCTGCGAGACGGTGCGGCTCTTCATCTTGACGTCGGCCGCCATGCCCTTGATGTGGTAGGAGTTCTTTGCCACTCCGCGGCGGCGGCGGCGCAGCATCTCGTTGGTGGCCCTGCTGCGATAGCCGGAAATGACCAGATAATCCTCGGTCGTGTCCATCAGCCGGTGCGCGGCGGCCATGATGTCGATGTTGCGCGGGTCATAGGCGATCAGCTCGTTCTGCCGCCAGTCGCGCATGAAGAAGTTGATCTCGTCCAGCACCTCGGGAATGTACTCGCCCTCCAGCCAGTAGATGCTGTCCAGCGATTCGCCGGTGCGGGCGTTGCGCATCGAGATGCGGCGGATGTCGCCTGCCCCCCTCAACAGCCCCGGCGCGCGGGCGAGAACCGGTGCCGCGGAGACCGCGACAAAAGCTGATGCAATTCCAAGCAACCCCCGGCGCGAGACACGCGCCCCGTTCACGGTTTCGTAAATCACAGTCGCCTCGTTCCGACTTCAGCGCATTGTTTTCCGCGTCATTGGCGCGCGGAGAGGGTTTCACCGAACCCCTTGGGCGAGACTATTGCACAATCCGAATCGTCGTCCAAGTTGCAGTTTTATCTCGCCAATTCGGATTGCAGTGCGCTGGATCACCATTTCGGAGGATTGCCTGGCGACCCGATTCGCCCTGCCTGGAGAGCCGATCGGCAAGTTTTCGCCGATCTGCGGCGGATATCCCACGGTTCAGCAAATTTTCGCCGAAATCTTCGTTGAAGCATCGTTCGGAAACCCATGATATCCTATGTTGATCAGGGTCGAACGGCAGCCGTTGTAAAGGGGCAACAATGTTGTCAGTGCGCATCAAAGTATCCTTGTCTGTGCTCGCTCTGGCTATCGGGCTGATTCCCCAAGCGCCCGCCACTGCGCAGGAGGCGGTGATCGAGTCGTCGGCCGTCCTTCCCGCTGCGGCCCAGACTGTCACGCCGGTGCTGAGCGCGCCGCTGAAGGGCGCGCTGCGCCGTGCCAGGCTGAAAGACGAGGCGGTCGACGCCTTCTATGCCGGGCGTGACAGCCGCCCGTTCTGGACCGCCGGGACGGGGGCCTGGGCGCGGGCGCTGTTGCGGACCATCGAGGCGTCCGACCGGCACGGGCTGGCGCCGTCACGCTATCACCCCGCGCGGCTGCGCAAGCTGCTGGCGGCCGGCGGGCCGGAGGCGGAGGCGGCGTTCATGAAGGCCTATCTCGCCTTCGGGCGCGACATCTCCTCGGGCCAGATCGCGCCACGTTCGGCCGACAGGGAGATTCATATCCCGCTGCGGCGTCCCGCGAGCCAGGCGCTGCTTTCGCGGCTGCGCGGCAGCCCGCCGGGCGATTTCTTCGGCCTTGCACCGCAGACGAAGGAGTATGCGAAGCTGGTGGCCGAACTGGCGCGGGTCCGCAAGCTGGTGGAACGCGATGCCGCCATCGGCAAGGTGCCGCGCGGCAGGCTGATGCGGCTGGGCACGCGATCGAGGCGCGTGCTCGCCCTGCGCAAGCGGCTGGCGGCGGTGATGCGTGACCGGCTCGGGGCCAATGACAGCTCGATCCTGGGCCGGGAGCGTCTGACGGCGACCATCGCGCCGGAGGGCGATGCCGAGGTATATGATGCCACGCTGGAAGCGGCGGTGAAGGAATTCCAGACCCGCAGCAGGCTGAAGCCGGACGGGGTGGTCGGACCGGCGACGCTGGCGGCGCTGAACGCCTCGGCCGCCGATCGCTACGGCCAGATCCTCGTCAATCTCGAACGCATCCGCTGGCTGCATCGCGATCCCGAGGAGCGGCACATCTTCGTCAACCAGGCCGATTTCTCGATGGAGTTCATGGATCGTGGCCGGCTGGTCCTCGACAGCCGCGTCATCGTCGGCAAGCGCGGTCACGAAACCCCGGAATTCATCGACGAGATGGATCACATGATCGTCAACCCGTCATGGCACGTTCCGGTCAGCATCGCCACCAAGGAAATCCTGCCGCGGCTGAAGAAGGATCCGTCCTACCTCGCCCGCCACAACATGCAGATCGTGCCGCGCGGGCGCCATCCGGTTCCCGATGGCGTCACCACCGACTATTCGCAGTACTCGGTCGGAAACTTCCCGTTCAGCATCCGCCAGCGGCCAAGCGCGCGCAATGCGCTGGGGCGGGTGAAGTTCATGTTCCCCAACCAGTTCTCGGTCTATCTGCATGATACGCCGACCAAGCGCCTGTTCGAGCGCGACGTGCGGGCATTCAGCCATGGCTGTGTCCGGGTCCAGCGCCCCTTCGACCTGGCCTATGCACTGCTTCAGGGGCAGGTCGATGATCCCGAGGCCACCTTCAAGGCCTGGCTGCGCAGCGGGCGCGAGCGCCGGGTCGATCTGAAACGGACGGTGAAGGTGTATCTGACCTACCGCACCGTCTTCGTCGACCGCAACGGCGACATCCAGTACAGGGCCGACATCTACGGGCGCGATGCCCGCGTGCTGAAGGCGCTGCGCGCGGTCGGGGTGGACAGTCTGAGCTGATCGCTTCACAACGCGGTCCCGGCGGGCGCGGCGGCGCCCGCGCCCTTTTCTCCGGCACGATTCGGGGATAGTGCAGGCGCGGTGAGGGACGGAGGAAGCGTGACGGTCACGATTGCCGAGCTGGCCGCGGCCCTTTCGGCCGAGGCGGCGGGAAATGTCGAACTGGCGGTCGCCCGGCCTGCGCCGCCCGATTCGGCGGGTCCAGACGACATCGTTGTCGCGATGCTGCCGAAATACGCCCGCAAGCTTGCCGACTGCCGGGCCCGTGCGGCCATCCTGTGGCCGGGGGCGGACTATGCCGCGCTCGGCTTCGAGGCGGCGATCTTTCCCGAGCGGCCGCGCCTGGCCATGGCCGGGCTGACGGCGGCCTTCGATGCCGGGCCGGACATACCGCTCGGCATCCACCCGCTCAGCGACGTCGCGGCCGATGCGGTGCTGGGCGCGGCGGTCGCCATCGGCCCCTTCGTCTCCATCGGTCCGGGCGCGCGCATCGGCGATGGCGCGCGGCTTCTGGGGCATGTCTCGATCGGTGCCGGGGCGGAAATCGGTGACGAGGCGCTGATTCATCCCGGCGTGCGTATCGGCGCGCGGGTGCGCATCGGCCGGCGCGCGATCATCCATGCCAATGCGGTGATCGGGGCGGACGGGTTTTCCTTCGTCACTGCCGAAAGGGGGGCGGTCGAGCAGGCACGCGAGAGCGGGCGGCTGGACACGGAGACACGTACGGATCGGTATCTGCGCATCGCCTCGCTGGGATCGGTGGCGATCGGCGACGACGTGGAAATCGGCGCCGGCAGCTGCATCGACCGCGGCACCATCGCGGACACGGTGATCGGCAGCGGTACCAAGATCGACAATCTGGTCCAGATCGGCCACAATGTCGTCATCGGCTCGACCTGCCTGATCTGCGGCCATGTCGGCATCGCCGGTTCGGCCGAGATCGGCGAGCGTGTGGTGCTGGGCGGCAAGGTCGGGGTCAGCGATCACATCCGGATCGGCTCGGACGTGGTGGTCGCCGGCGGCTCGCTGGTCGGCGCCAATGTTCCCTCCGGTTCGGTGATGATGGGGGTTCCGGCCCTGCGCAAGGACAAGGCGGCCGAGCTGCTGCTGCTCGGACGCCGCCTGCCGTCGCTGTTCGCAGATGTCGAGACGCTCAAGAAACGGGTTTCAAATTCCTCCGGCAGCGGCTAGATGCAGTGGCCCGTAGCGAGGGAGAAGGCGATGGCGGACGACGTCACCCGGAAGATCATCGAAATCATCGCCGAACAGGCGGTTCTGGAACCCGACCAGGTCTCGCTCGATTCGACGCTGGATGATCTCGGCATCGATTCGCTGGGGCTGGTCGAGGCGGTCTTCGCCATCGAGGAAGCCTTCGACATCTCCATTCCCTTTAATGCCAACGATCCCGGCGATTCGGAGTTCGACATCTCCAATGTCCGTTCCATCGTCGAGGCGGTGAAGGGTCTGATCGCGGAAAAGCAGAGCTGACCCGCCCCATGCGGCGCGTCGTCATCACCGGAGCCGGGGCGATCAATGCGCTCGGCGCCAGCGCAGCGGCCACCTGCGAGGCGATGCGCGAGGGCCGCTGCGGCATCGGCCCGCTCGATATCCGCGACGTGGACCGGCTGATGATCCGCATCGGCGGCCAGATCCGCGGCTATGACGAGACGGCGCATTTCTCGCGCTCGGAAATCGCGCTGTTCGACCCGTTCACCCAATATGCGCTCTTGTCCTCGCGCGAGGCGCTGGCGCAATCGGGGCTGGAGATCACCGAGGCGCTTTCCTACCGCGCCGGCGTCATCATCGGCACCTCGGGCGGCGGGCTGCATACCCAGGACGAAAGCTACCGGCTGGTCTATCAGGAGGGGAAGAACCGGGTGCACCCCTTCATCGTGCCGCGGCTGATGAACAATGCCGCGGCCAGCCAGGTTTCCATGGCGCACGGGTTGAAGGGGCCGTCCTACTGCGTGGCGACCGCCTGCTCCTCATCCAACCACGCCATCGGCCAGGCCTTTCAGCTGATCCGCTCCGGCGCCACCGACGTCATGTTGACGGGCGGCACCGAATCCATGCTGGTCTTCGGCGGCATCAAGGCGTGGGAGGGTCTGCGGGTGATGTCCAAGGATGGCTGCCGGCCGTTCTGCAAGACCCGCAACGGCATGGTGCAGGGCGAGGGCGCGGCGATCTTCGTGCTGGAGGAATACGAGGCGGCCCGTGCGCGCGGTGCGCCGATCCTGGCCGAGATCTGCGGCTTTGCCATGACCTCGGATGCCGCCGACATCGTGATGCCGAGCCAGGACGGCGCGGCGCGGGCGATCGCGGGTGCGCTGGCCGATGCCGGCATGGCGGCCGAGGAGGTGGGCTACATCAACGCCCATGGCACCGGCACCACCGCCAATGACCGCACCGAATGCGCCGCGGTGCGGCAGGTCTTCGGTGACCATGCCGACCGGCTGATGATCTCCTCGACCAAGTCGATGCACGGCCATCTGATCGGCGGCACGGGAGCGGTCGAGCTGCTGGCGGTGATCATGGCGCTGCGCGACGGCATCGTTGCGCCGACGGTGGGGTATGTCGAGCCCGATCCCGAATGCGATCTCGACGTGGTGCCGAACGTGGCGCGCGAAGCCCGCATCGGGGCGGCGCTGTCCAATGCCTTCGCCTTCGGCGGGCTCAATGCGGTGCTGGCGCTGCGCGCGATCTGATCCCGACGACAGGCCTGGCGCGCCGGGCCGCCCGGAATCGGGCGGGCTGCCGGCCGGTCAGTTCTGCTTGATCGGTTTCAGCTCCTCATAGGCCGCCGTAAAGCCCTTGAGCGACAGCACGCCGACGATCGGCTCCTTCACCCCGACGCCGAACACGGTCAGCTTGGCCTGCGCGCCCTTCTTGAGCCGGGTGATGGTGGCAGCAGTCAGCCCCAGCCGGGAGAAGCAGCCCGATTGCGCGCAATAGGTAAACGGGTATCCGAGCGGCTTGGAACTGTCGATCTGCAGCCCGAGCCCGCGCTGCAGCAGCACGCCGAGCCCGGTGACGACCGTGGCGCCGGCCGTGGCCTGCCCGCCTGCGGGAAGCCGGATCAGCGTGAACTCGGCCACCGGCTGGCCTTCGGCATTCTTGGCCAGCTGATACATGTAGCACCTGTCCTCGTCGGCGATCGAGCAGATGACCTGCCAGTCGTCATGGGTCGCCTTGACCTTCTCGCGCGGCTGCTCGGCGGGAGCGATGGGATAGCGCTTGTCGTTCTCGTTCGGGGTGGCGGGGACCTCGGTCGCTTCCCTGGGCGTCTCGGTTTCCGCCGCGGTTTCGGTCTTCGGCTTGGCGGCGGGCGCCTCGGTGGTGGTGGTGTCCTGCGCCGCCAGCGGTGCGGCCCCCAGCGCCAGCGCTGCGGCGGTCAGGAGGATGTGGCGGAATCTCGTCATTGCCTGCTCCCTCTTAGGGTCTTCCGCTTGGGGATTCGGCGCCGGCCGGTCCCTGCGCGCCATGGGTGTCAGCCCGGCCGCACAAAGTCAATCTGGCGACCATCCTGCGCCAGAGCCGGGATCGGCGGGGAAGGCCGGAATGACGAAGGGGTGCCACGATGCAGCACCCCTTGCTAGGCTTGTTCTCGCTTCCCTGTCGGACTGGCCGAAGCTGTGCGCGAACGCTACGCAGAATTCACCGCAACGTCAACGCTGGAATTGTCTTGCCGGGCTGTGGCAGAGACAATTCGCGGCGCGTCGGGGCGGCGATCTGGCGGTGGCGTCGCGGAAGAAAAAGGCCGCGCCATGTGGCGCGGCCAGTTCGACAGGGAGGAAGTTGCCAGGAAACCCGCTGGAAGCGGAATGGCCCGACGGTGACCATACTGGCAGGAATGTGTTAACGAAGTATTGTGTCCAAAACATGCACGAGATTTGGAGAGAATGACACAATCGGCTGAAATCTTCATTGGCGGGGCCGGCGACGGATACCGCATCGCGCAGCACATGCGGCTCGATCAGGCCAATCGCCACGGATTCGTTTCCGGGGCGACCGGAACCGGTAAAACTGTGACGTTGCAAATACTTGCGGAAAGTTTTTCCCGGGCCGGCGTTCCGGTTTTCCTTGCCGATGTGAAGGGGGATCTGTCCGGTCTGGCCCGCGCCGGATCGGCCGAACATCGCCTGCACGAGAAGCTTTTTCAGCGCGCAGCGACCATCGGGTTTTCCGATTATGCCTATGATTCCTTTCCGGTCACCTTCTGGGACGTGTTCGGCAAATCGGGCCATCCGATTCGCGCCACCGTCACCGAAATGGGTCCGCTGCTGCTCTCGCGCCTGCTCGATCTGAGCGAGGCTCAGGAGGGCGTGATCAACATCGCCTTCCGTCTGGCCGACGATCAGGGGCTCCTGCTGCTCGATCTGAAGGATCTGCAGGCGATGCTGACCCATGTCGGCGACAATGCAAGCAAGCTGCGCCTGCGCTACGGCACCATCTCGCCGGCCTCGATCGGGGCGATCCAGCGCCGGCTTCTGGTGCTGGAAAACCAGGGGGCGGCCGATTTCTTCGGCGAGCCGGCGCTGGCGCTTGGCGATCTGATGCGGCGCGCGCCGGACGGGCGGGGGATGATCAACATCCTGGCCGCGGATGCGCTGATGTCCTCGCCGCGGCTCTATGCCACCGTACTGCTGTGGATCCTGTCGGAGCTGTTCGAGACCCTGCCCGAACGCGGCGATCCGGAGCGGCCCGAGCTGGTGTTCTTCTTCGACGAGGCGCATCTTCTGTTCGACGACGCCCCATCGGCGCTGGTGGAGAAGGTCGAGCAGGTGGCGCGGCTGATCCGCTCCAAGGGGGTGGGGGTGTTCTTCGTCTCGCAGCAGCCCGACGACATTCCCGAAGACGTGCTCGCCCAGCTCGGCAACCGGGTCCAGCATGCGCTGCGCGCCTACACCCCGCGCGAGCGGCGGGCGCTGAAGGCGGCCGCGGAAAGCTTCCGCCCCAACCCGGAGATCGACACCGAGGCGGCAATCCCGACGCTTGGCGTGGGCGAGGCGCTGACCTCGCTGCTCGATCGCAAGAGCGTGCCGGGCATCGTCCAGCGCACGCTGATCCGCCCGCCTTCCTCGCAGATCGGCCCGATCACCGCGGCCGAGCGGCGGGCGATCATCGCCGCCTCGGAGATGGCGGGACGCTATGACAAGGCGCTCGACCGGGTCTCGGCCTTCGAGACGCTGGCCGGACGCACGGCCGAGACGGCTGCGCAAGAGGAACCGCAGGAGGAACGCCGCTACCGCTCGGCCCGCGTCTATACCGGGCGCGAGAGCCCGCGCGCGCGTTCGACCCGCAGGTCGCGTACGGACAGTATCGGCGAGACACTGGCCAAGACCCTGATCCGCGATGCCGGCGGCCCGCTGGCGCGCAGCCTGGTGCGGGGGGTTTTGGGCAGCCTGATTCGCGGGCGGTAGTGTTGCGCGGGGCGCGCTGCGGTTGACCCGCGCCCCGCAGGCCCCTATTTCCCGCGGGAGTGGCGCGCATGGCGCGAAGGGGCAATCCCTTCGCCCGTGGTCGAACCGCCCGGCCCCGAGACGAAGACGGCATGGCAGTTGACGGCCGCGATGGCGGGCGCACCACGGGTCGCAGGATAGGAGAAACCCCGTTGACCATTTTCGCACAGGAATACCTTCCCACCATCGTCAGGCGGGGCCTTGCCGCCGGAGCGGTCGGCGCGACGCTGGCCTTCGCCGGCCCGGTCGCGGCGCAGCCGGCCGACGCGCCGGTCAGCTTTGCCGACCTGGCCGAAAGGCTGAGCCCGGCGGTCGTGAACATCACAACCACCCAGGTCATCGCGCGGCGCGATCAGGACCGGCCCGTGGTGCCGCCCGGCTCGCCCTTCGAGGACTTCTTCCGCAATTTCCGCAATCCGCGCCGCAACCAGCCGCAGCGCGCGACGGCGCTGGGTTCGGGCTTCATCATCTCCGAGGACGGCTACATCGTCACCAACAACCACGTGATCGAGAAGGCCGACGAGATCACCATCGAGTTCTTCTCGGGCAAGACGCTGAAGGCAGAGCTGGTGGGGCGCGATCCCAAGGTCGACATCGCGCTGCTGAAGGTCGAGTCCAAGGAACCGCTGCCTTTCGTGAAGTTCGGCAATTCCGACCTCGCCCGTGTGGGTGACTGGGTGCTGGCCATCGGCAACCCGCTGGGGCAGGGCTTCTCGGTCTCCGCCGGCATCATCTCGGCCCGCAACCGGGCGCTGCGCGGCAATTACGACGACTACATCCAGACCGACGCCGCCATCAACCGCGGCAATTCCGGCGGACCGCTGTTCAACATGAAGGGCGAGGTGATCGGGGTGAACACCGCCATCCTGTCGCCCAATGGCGGCTCGATCGGCATCGGCTTTTCCATGGCCTCCAACGTCGTTGCGGGCGTGGTCGAGCAGCTGAAGAAATACGGCGAGACGCGCCGCGGCTGGCTGGGCGTGCGCATCCAGACGGTCGATGAATCGATGGCCGAGGCGCTGGGGCTGGACCGCGCGCGCGGCGCGCTGGTCGCCGAGGTCACCGCCGACAGCCCGGCCGAGAAGGGCGGGGTGAAGGCCGGTGACGTGATCGTGACCTTCGATGGCCGTGAGGTCGACGAGATGCGAGACCTGCCGCGCATGGTGGCAGAGACCGAGGTCGGCAAGGAGGTCGATGTCGAGGTGTTCCGCGACGGCGAATCGGTGACGCTCAAGGTCACGCTGGGACTGCTCGAAGAGGGTGAGGTGCCCGCGAGAGATCGGCCGCGCGCGCCGGAGGAACCGCAGCCCGATGTCGAGCTGATGGGCCTGACCCTGACCACGCTCAGCCCCGAAGCACGCGACAGCCTCAACCTGGGCGAGGATGCGACGGGCGTGCTGGTCGCCGATGTCGATCCCGACAGCGAGGCCTTCGAGAAGGGCATGCGCCCTGGCGATCTGGTGCTGGAGGTCAACCAGCAGCAGGTGCGCCGGCCGCGTGACGCCGAGCGCCGGGTCGAGGCCGCGCGCGAGGCGGGGCGCAATTCGGTGCTGTTCCTCGTCCAGCGCGACGGCGAGCCGCGTTTCGTCGCCCTGTCGCTGGACAAGGGCTGACACCGATCGGGTCCCGTATCCGGTAGGGCGCCCGGGCGATCATCTAGCCGGTGCGGGCCGGGAACAGCTTTCCGGCCTGCGCCCGCGGATGGCGCGCCATGGGGCGGGGCGTGGCCTGCACCCCGTCGGCCGGAGAGAGCGGGGTCGGCACCGTCAGCTGCCCGCGCGCCAGATCGTCGAGCATGTGCGAGATGTCCTCGATGCGCTCGGCCACCACATGCACAACCTGCCCGTCGCGCTGGATGCGGCCGGTGACGCGCAGCAGCCGGCCGGCGATCACCTGGCGGCGGAAGGTCTCGTAGACCCGCTTCCAGACCACGATGTTGGCGATGCCGGTCTCGTCCTCCAGCGTCAGGAAGATCACCCCCCTGGCCGAGCCGGGACGCTGGCGCACGATCACCAGCCCGGCGACGGCGACCAGCGCCTTTTCGGGCGGCTCGTCCAGCCGGCCGGCAGGCAGGCAGGAAGGCGGGCGGGGCCAGGGCGCAGGCATGAGAACATGACTAGAACATCTCCCATGCCCGTCAAGCCTTTCCCTGCCCGTTCCGAGCGGCAATTTTGCACTGGCAGCCGTTCGGGGGCTTGTCTACATAGTCGCCCAGGCAGCGGTGGATCGAGGACGGCATGGCACGGATCATCTACATCGAGCACAACGGCACGCGGCACGAGGTGGATGTGCCCAACGGGCTGACCGTGATGGAAGGCGCGCGCGACAACAACATTCCGGGCATCGACGCCGATTGCGGCGGCGCCTGCGCCTGTTCGACCTGCCATGTCTATGTCGATCCCGAATGGATCGACAAGCTGCCGCCTAGGGAGGACATGGAAATCGACATGCTCGATTTCGCCTATGAGCCCAACGAGCGCTCGCGCCTGACCTGCCAGATCAAGGTGACCGACGAGCTCGACGGGCTGGTGGTGCAGATGCCCGAAAAGCAGATCTGAGGCCGCGGGCGGCGTGCCCGCTCAGCCGGGCTCGCCGTCATCCGTTTCCGGCGGGGAAAGTGCCTGCGCGAGTTCCCGTGCGGGCAGCCGGGGCAGGGGGCGCCAGGGCGCATTCGCCATCATCACCACATAGCCGAACCCGGCCATGAACAGCAACGGAACGAGGGCGACGAGGATCCTGTCGCTCTCCGCACCGGTGAGGATGGCGGCAAGAAGGATGCCCGCCCCGATCGCAAGCGCCAGGATGCCGATGCCGAACCAGGCATGGCGCCAGATGCCGCGCTCGCCGATGCCGACCGAAAGCTCGGCGGGCAGGGCGGCGGCCACCGCCGCGATCAGTCGGCGATGCGCGACGCGATCGGGATCCGCCGGTTCGTCCATGGGGAAGTTTGCGGCAACCGAGCGCCAGCCCTCCGGTCCCTTGAGGTCGAGACGCCGGGAAAGCATCCGGCGGGCGCGATGCTCGACAAGGACCGCATCGCCGACCTGCGAGAGATCGAGGTTCCATTGCCGGGTCCCGCCCTTGCTGCAGCTCAGCCGGGTTCCCGCCAGACGGTAGTCGAGCGGCGCGGCCAGCGGTCCGGGCCGGAAGGAGAGCTCGGTCACCATCCCAGCGCCCGCCAGCCGATATCGCGGCGGCAGAACCCGCCCGGCCAGTCGATGCGATCGATGGCGGCATAAGCGCGCGCGCGCGCCTCCGCCAGGCTGTCGGCCCGGGCGCAGACCGTCAGCACCCGGCCGCCATTGGACAGGATGCGCCCGTCTTCGCGGCGCGTGCCGGAATGGAAGATCGTCACCCCCGGCAGGGCGGCAGCGGCATCGAGCCCGCCGATCGCCTCCCCCTTCGCGTGGCGGCCCGGATAGCCGCGCGCGGCCAGCACCACGCAGAGCACCGGTTGCGCGTTCCAGCCGGGGGTGAAGCCGGCAAGCCGGCCCTCGGTACAGGCGAGAATGGCGTCGAGCAGCCCCGGCCCGGCCTGGATCGCCAGCACCTGCGCCTCGGGATCGCCGAAGCGGGCGTTGAACTCTACCAGACGCGGCGCTCCGTCCTCGATCATCAGCCCGGCATAGAGCACGCCGCGATAGGGCGAGCCGCGGCGGACCATCTCGGCC